>CAZHBC010000028.1:0-11067 GCA_964530715.1 uncultured Sutterella sp.
TTCCAGATTTAACACGAGCGATTCCCACGATTAGTTCCTCCCGTTTTGAATTGTTCCCCCTCTCTCTTGGGGGGCGAATAGCGCCATTGTATCGGGCGCAAGAAAGGGCGGCATCTTAGAGGATTTAACTAAAGTCTGAGAAAAAATCCTGTCAAAAAAAATCCAGTCAATCTTTAAGGCAACCAATTGGAACAACCAATACACCGTCCTCACGCCGATAGGCAAACTCTCCGATGGCGGTTAGAACCATAAGGAACGCGGGGCTTCCCATTTGATCCGAGTCAATCTTGTTTGCAAGTTTTTTTAGCGTCTCGGCTCCATGTTCGACGGCATAATCGCCACCAAGTTTCACCTCGATTAAGCCGTAGGCACCGTTTCGGAGATGTAAGACTGCATCACACTCCAAATCATTCCGATCTCGATAGTGGTAAAGAGTTCCATCTAATGCGTCCGCATAGACCCTTAAATCTCGCACGCAGAGAGCTTCGAAAACAAACCCAAAAACTTCTGGATTCTTAACAAGATCTTCGGGGCCGATTCCTAGTGCTGGCGCACACAGGGAGGGGTCTACAAAATAACGCGTTGGACTACTACGTACAGCGGTCTTAGAGCGCAAGTTAGGATTCCAAGCCGCCATGTCTTCGATAACAAAAATTTCGCGCAGGGCATTGAGATAACCTTCTACCGTCTTACGGTTCCCTGTTTCTTTTGAATCAAGATGCATGTCCTGACACAGGACGGAAACTGGTGTCTGTGAACCCTGGTTGCGAGCATAAGAACGTAACAAACGCTTTATACGTTCGGGATTTCTCTTAACGCCATCAACGCGAGAAACATCCTCTCGCACGAGGGCATCAAAGTAATTGAAGACCTGTAGCAGAGCCGCCTCTTGAGATAAATTCAAGGAACTTGGCCACCCTCCTCTACAGCACAAAAATGCAACCTCCTCAAAATCCAAAGTGTTAACCGCAGCAATATCGCAATTTCCGGAGAAAACTTCTCGAAGACTCACTGCTCCGTTCGAATCTCCAGATTCAAAAAGACTCATTGGTCTCATGCGCAACCAGGCAAATCGTCCAGTCCCTGTGTGGTAAACCTCTGATCTATCTGCTGGGTTGGCAGAACCCGTCAATATGAATTGCCCTGGCTTGCCACGGTTATCCACCTCAAAGCGGACAGCGTCCCAAAGAGTCGGAGCAATCTGCCACTCATCGAGTAAGCGAGGCACAGCGCCTTTAAGTAGGAGAGAAGGCTGCACTCGGGCTAGTGAGAGATTACGTCTCACACTGTCCGGGGCATTCATCAACAGCACACTTTGAGCCACTTGTTTAGCCGTTGTCGTCTTCCCGCACTGTTTGGGTCCTTCAATTAGAACTGCGCCGACAGCAGCGAGTTGCCTCTGAAGAAGTTGGTCTGCAATTCTAGGGCGGTATTCTGTTGTCATCATCGTTCAGCTCTGTTGATTAAAAACAAAATTTTGAAATATTTTGGAGTTGAGCACTCTCTTAATTACCAATTTTAGCGATATTTTACTACCAATTTTGACGGAATTTCATTACCCATTTTGGCAGAATTTCACTACCCACTTTGGCAATTTTCCGACTATAACCATTCTTCCAAAAAATGGACTGTATTCGCAAAATGGATTCTTCCCCACAACTCAGTTTCTCGTGTATAAATACCCACAGCGGCTCACGTCGATGCCGCATACTGGAGGGAAAAATGTTTAAGAAATTTGCCATCTCTGCTCTTACGCTTACCTGCGCTGCAAGCGTTGCTTTTGCTGCTGACTACACGGTTAAACCCAAGGTCACAAGTCTTTCCTTTACACCGCAAAGCGTTTTGCTCGTCGGTAACTCCTTTATGTATTACAACTGCGGTGTGCCACTTGGATCCCTCGTGAAATCCAAGGGCGACAAACTCGCAACAACGATGGCTACCATCGGTGGAGCAGGTCTTGATTGGCACGACGTGAAAAGCTACCTTCGTCCCAATGGACTTCGCAGCTATTCCACGCTAAATGACGGTAGCAACAAACTTGTCTTCCACACCTACAAGAATGGGAAGGTCTTTGATGCTGTTGTTTTGCAAGATAACAGCCAGGGGCCTGTTCACCCTGAGCTCTCTAAGTTCTTTAAGAAGTACGCAAAGATTCACTCGCAAGACATCCGTAAGACCGGAGCAGAACCGCTCTTCATGATGACGTGGGCTTACAAAGACCGCCCCGAAATGACGCAGCAACTTGCTGACGCCACAATTAAGGTTGCTAACGAAAATAACGCTATGGTTGTCCCAGTGGGTCTTGCCTTTGCGAAGTCCCTAGCAGAGCGTCCTGACCTCGCGATGACGATTGCTGACAACCGTCACCCAACGGCAGCTGGCACATACTTGGAAGCTGCGGTTCTCTACGCAACACTTTTAAAGAAGTCTCCTGAAGGCGCAACCTTCTATGGCGCTTGCGAAAAGCCCCTAAAGGAAGCCGATGCGAAGCACTTGCAGTCTGTTGCATGGCGCACAGTTAAGGAATTCTTCGGCTGGAAGTAATCTTTAAAGAGAGACTCTTTTTAGCAAAGAGCATCTTTTAAGTGACTTAAAAGCACGGGCGTTAGATTCGAAGGTAATCGGGTTTAACGCCCACATTTTTCCCTTTAAAACAACAAAAGATGCGCTAACGGACGTTGCGCTAAGAATAAGTGCTTAAGAGGGAGCTCAAATTTCTCTTTTCTTGTCTTAAAATTCCCCGAATTTCAAGCACATCTTTTTCAAAGTACGTTTATGACAGAGACCAAAGAAGAACTCGCTAAGAGTTTTGAACCTTCGCAGATTGAATCTAAGTGGTATCCCGTTTGGGAAAAACGCGGCTATTTCGCTGCAGGGAAAGACCCGACGAAGCCGAGTTTCTCCATTCAGCTTCCTCCGCCCAACATTACGGGCATCTTGCACATGGGCCACGCCTTTAACCACTCGGTAATGGACTCGCTGACCCGTTACTACCGCATGAAGGGCTACAACACGATGTGGCTCCCAGGCACGGACCACGCAGGTATCGCCACACAGATTATTGTCGAGCGGCAATTGCAGGAAGAAGGTATCGATAAGCGTAGTTTGGGCCGTGAGGGCTTCTTAAAGCGCGTTTGGGAGTGGCAAAAGTACTCTGGCGGCACGATTCTCAATCAGATGCGCCGCTTAGGGGATTCTCTTGACTGGGATCGCCTGTACTTTACGATGGACCCCAAGCTCAATAAGGTCGTTGTGGAGACCTTTGTTCGCCTCTATGAGGAAGGTCTCATCTACCGCGGTAAGCGTCTTGTGAATTGGGACTCGAAACTACAGAGTGCCGTAAGCGACCTCGAAGTGGAAAACGAAGAAGCCACAGGACACATGTGGAAGATTCGCTACGTCTCTGAAGATGGTGCAGATGAGGTCTTTATCGAGACGACGCGTCCCGAGACGATGTTTGGTGATACGGCCTTGGCTGTAAACCCTGAGGATGAACGCTTTAAGCACTTAATCGGTAAGCGCTTTAAGGCCCCCCTCATGGACCGTCTCCTCCCAGTTGTAGGCGACTCCTACATTGATAAAGAATTTGGTACCGGTGTGATGAAAGTCACCCCGGGGCACGACTTTAACGACTTCGCTATCGGACAGCGTCACAACCTTGAGATGATCAACATTCTCACAAAAGACGCTCGCATGAATGAGAATGTGCCTGAGAAGTACCGTGGCATGACTTGCCCCGAGTGCCGTAAGGCTTGGGTAGAAGACCTCAAGGCAGCGGGCGCTCTCGTCGATGTCCGTGAAATTAAGCACATGATTCCGCGCGTCACCCGCACGGGAGAAGTGGTCGAACCGATGCTCTCCGAGCAGTGGTACATGGCAATGAGTAAACCTGCGCCTGAAGGAACCTTTGCCCCAGGGAAATCCATCGCTGAGGTAGGTCTTGAAGCCGTTGAGTCTGGTGAGGTGAATATCTTCCCCAAAGAGTGGCGTGGTGTCTATCGTCAGTGGCTTGAAAACATCCAAGACTGGTGCATTTCTCGGCAACTCTGGTGGGGCCATCAGATCCCCGCGTGGTATGACGAAAAGGGTAACGTCTACGTTGCTCACAACGCAGAAGAAGCCCAAGCAAAGGCAGGCGCTGGTGTGAAACTCACACAAGACGAAGACGTACTAGATACCTGGTTTAGCTCCGCTCTCGTTCCTTTCTCAACGATTGGCTGGCCTAACCCTGAAGGCGATGAGAAGACCGTCTACGACCTCTATCTACCGAGCACCGTGCTTGTCACAGGCTACGACATCATCTTCTTCTGGGTCGCACGCATGATCATGATGACAAAGCACTTCACAAATCGCGTGCCATTTAAGAATGTCTACATCCACGGCCTTGTGCGTGACGCAGAAGGTAAAAAGATGAGTAAGAGCGAAGGGAATACCCTCGATCCCCTAGACATCATCACAGGTATCGATATCGAAGGCTTAGTAAAGAAGAATACCCGCGGCCTGCGGCAGCCTGAGAAAGCACCGATGGTTGAAAAGAAGCTTAGGAAGAACTATCCGAACGGCATTCCCTGCCACGGCGCAGATGCGCTGCGCTTTACGATGGCTGCCTACGCAACCCTGGGTCGGAACGTCAACTTCGACCTACGCCGTTGCGAAGGCTATCGGAACTTCTGCAATAAGCTCTGGAATGCAACACGCTTTACCCTGATGAATATCGAAGGAAAAGACTGTGGTCTTGGGGCGGATGCAGGGAAACCCATGCACTTTTCTGACGCAGACCGTTGGATTATGGGCGAATTCGCAAGAACGCTCGAAGCGGTTAATGCCGGGTTTGCTGACTATCGCCTAGATAACGTTGCAAACGCCATCTACAGCTTCGTTTGGAATGAATTCTGCGACTGGTACTTGGAACTCTCTAAGGTGCAACTCGCTTCGAGCGATGAAGCCGCAGCACGCGCGACACGTCACACACTTGCAACGGTCTTAGAAGCAACCCTTCGCCTTGCACACCCTGTGATTCCCTTTATCACAGAAGAACTTTGGCAGAAAGTATCCCTTGCAGCCGCAAAGCGCACAGAAGGCGAAGAAACAAGCATCATGATTCAGCCGTACCCAGACGCAGGCGACTTTGCGTGCGACGCTGCGGCAGACGCTCGTATCGCTCTTACGAAGAAGATGATTGAAGCGGTGCGTGGACTTCGTACTGAAATGAACTTGGCGCCGGGATTACGCTTACCGCTTGCAGTAGAAGGCGACAAAGACACAATCGCAAGTGTTGCTGGGTACTTAAAGACTCTTGCTCGCACAAGCGAAGTGCTTGCAGTAGAAGACATCAGTGCACTTAACAAGGGCTCGATTGCCCCTGTTGCAATCGTCGACGACTTTAAGCTCATGCTCAAGGTGGAAATTGACTTGGCGGCAGAGCGCGCGAGACTTACAAAAGAAATCGAACGCGTCAAGGGCGACATCGAACGCTTCACAAAGAAGCTTTCGAATAAGTCCTTTGTCGAGAGAGCCCCAGCAGCAGTTGTCGGTCAAGAAAAGAAGCGCTTAGCAGACTCTGAAGCCCTTCTTGAAAAACTCACGGGACAGCTCTCTAAGCTACCTACTGAATAGTTTAAGCTTGGCTCTAGAAAGTCATCTAATGCGGCATTCCTTTAAGTTAGGGTGCCGCATTTTTTCTTCGAGAGAAACACGGGAAAAATGCCAAGAAGAACTTCCCTATAATTTTCAAGATTAGGGAAACGCCAAAAAAAGTACCATGCTCGTTAACGACATCCTTACAACGAAAGAAAATAAGACAGGGGGAATTCTTGTTGTCCTTCTTCCTGGTTTTGTCGAACGTATTGGTACGGGGCCGCGAAGTTTTCTTTCTGATAGGACGCTTCTCCTCGGGAAAACGCTTTCTGCCTTTTGCGATTGGTTTTCTCTTTGGGGCATTCCCTTTTCTCGCACCTCGGGCACAGAAGGCGCCTTTGAAAGAAGTTTCTTTGTTGCCTCTTGGCCAGATGCCGCGCCTCTAAATGCGCATGGGCCACAACTTGTTCCAAAGATTGCCGAGCACGCCTCAGAACTTAATGCGCTATTGCTTCAGAGAAAGCCCCGCTTAGTTATCTTTCTTTCCTGCTACCTGTGGCAGGCGATGAATCTAGCAAGAGAGGCATTCTCTTTAAGTGCAGGAGCCCCTTTAGAAGAAGGACGCCGCATCACAGATAAACGCCTTGCTGCCTACATTCAGCACTGGGAAAAGCTCACCACGGTGGCGCTTCCCGTCCCTGGGAAAAACACCACAAAAGATTTTGTTTTAAGTCTTGCAGCGGGGATGCAGTCAGTTTTCCGTGACCTAAACATACTCCCTCTAGACTCTGTCGATCCCCTCTTAGAGAAAGCCTCTGAGGCTCTTATCTTGGATAGAGAAGAGAGCATTCTTTCCATTCGCACGGCGCTACACGTCAATGAAAAGAGAGCTAAAGAACTTTTTGAGGCATTAAAAGACCGCTCTTACACGATTGATAAGAGCGGCCGAGCAGTGATTCGTAAAGTGCGCTGAGAACTTAGTCTTCTTCGCGCAACGCCTTAATACGATCTTCAATCGAGGGGTGAGACGCAAAAAGAGACCCAATGCCACCAGAAACACCCATACCCTTCATCGAAGCAGGAAGTTCCGCAGGCTTCATCGTCCCCAAGCGCTGCAAAGCAGAAATCATTGGTTCCGCGTCGCCCATAATCTTCTTTGCGCCCGCATCCGCACGGTATTCACGGAAACGGCTAAAGGCCGCTACAACCATACCGGCGAGGAGTCCCAAGACGAGATCCATCACCATCGATGTCATGTAGTACCCCATCCCCGGGCGATCATCTTCGTTACGGAGAATGTTCCGGTCGACAATCCAGCCAACGATGCGGCTAATGAAGACAACGAAGGTGTTTACAACACCCTGAATAAGGGTGAGCGTGACCATGTCGCCATTGCTGACGTGTGTCATCTCGTGCGCAAGCACAGCCTCGACTTCTTTCTTATTCATGAGGCGAAGCAGGCCCGTGGAAACCGCAACAAGAGCGCTATTTTTGAATGCACCCGTTGCAAAGGCGTTGGGTTCACCCTCATAGATACCAACCTCTGGCATAGCAACACCGGCTTTTTTCGCATGCGAGCGAACCGTTGTGACAAGCCAGCTCTCCAAGCCAGGAGCGGGATTATCCGTATCGATAAGCTGTACACCCATCGAGGACTTTGCCATCTGTTTACTCATCAGAAGCGAGATAATCGATCCGGAGAAACCAATGACCAAAGAGAAAACAAAGAGGGCCATCAGGTCGACATCCGAGCCCACCATCTGCCCAAAATTCAGTCCAGTGAGAAGACTAATAACGTTGAGAACAACGCCAAGCATGAAAACAATGGCAATGTTCGTAAGAATCAACAAAGCAACGCGTTTCATAAAAAGTGCTCTTTTCCATGAGTCGTTAAACGGGAATCCGCTGGCTACGTGCCCGCAAATTCGACTTGAGAGTTTATCGCTTTTATTTCTTCCGCTCCGTTTCTAAAGACGGGTTTTTCTTTCTAGCAGAAAAAAATTGTGAGAAATGTTTTCAGAAGGCCCTTTTTGCCTTGCAAAAGAAGGGTTTTCCCGTATTCGCAGAGAGAGAGAAACGCTTGAAGGCATTGGAGTATCCGCACACCAATTGAGCCACGTCTTTTTCTCGACAAAATGTCAAAGCTCTTGTATTTGGAAAATATTCCAAATAATTACCAATTAAATAAGAAAATTGGATTGCAATCCAAAAAAGTCTAGTTTTAGTGAGAGAAATGGAATTTATTCCAAAAAAAGGACTCAGCACAACTAGAGCAATTCTTATGCGGAAACGCGAGTCCTTAAAGAAAATCTCTGATAGCTACCCGAAATTAATCCTCACGCTTGACGACGACCCCGCGGCAGATTTTGATGGCATCTCCCGCATAAATGCGCTGGATTGGCTTATAGCAAAGGCATAACTCCGTGGTGGCAACTTACCCACACACCGCTTGAGACTCTTAGGCTATGATGCGGGCATGAAAAAACCTTTTTATGACACACACGAAGAAGAAAGCGAAGAGGAAGACCTCTACGAAGGTCCCTCTAGATCTCAACGCAAACGCGATGCCGAGGCTCTTCAGGCCCTCGGAAAAGAGTTAACCGAGCTTTCCTCTGAACAGCGAGAAAAGATCAACCTTCCCGAATCTCTTCGAGAGGCGATTGATGACCTTGCCAAAATGAAAAGTTTTGGCGCAAGAAGGCGTCAACTGCAACTCATTGGGAAATTGATGCGTTCTTTGGATGCCGCAAGCGTTAGAGAAGCGATTGACCGCGCTACAAGTAAAAGCAAAGCGGCTGTTGCCTGTCAACACCGCGCAGAAAAATTGCGTGATGCGATGCTCGCACGGGATGATGCGATTACAGACTTTGTCAAAGCCTCCCCCGAAATTGATGTGCAGAAACTGCGGCAACTTGTACGAAGTGCAAGAAAAGAAGCTTCCACCGGCAAACCCCCTAAGAGCGCACGAGAGCTCTATCGCCTTCTTTATGGGACACTTCTTCCTACGCTTAACCTTGAAGCGAAAGACGAGGAAGAAGAAAACAACTAGGGGAAGCCCCCCTTTTTTTAAGGAATACCGATGCAAAACGACCGTCGCTACCCGAATGAAATCCTTATCGGCATCGTTGGAGTCGCTGAGACCCCTGAGCAATCTGCTCGGGTGATGGGCGCCATTGAAACCTGTTGCAGAGCCTCGATTGCAAGTCCCGTGAGGACGATTGTCCGCCCTGTGATTAACGAGCTCTATAGCGTCGAAGACACTCTCAGGGTTCTTTCCGACAAGGAGCACTGCGACGTTATCTTCACCTCGGGTGGCACGGGACTCTCGAAAGCAGATATCGTTCCTCAAGCGACTCGCCTTGTGAGTACCTATGAATTAAATGGTATCGGGGAACAGATGCGCCGCATTCAGGCCTTAAAGAACCCCGCCGCGATGCTTTCAAGACAGACGGCCGTCTTAAGAGAAACACCCGAGCATGAAACTCTTATTGTGAATCTTCCGTCACACGCTTCTGACATCCCCGATGTCCTTCGCGGGGTGGAGAATGGAAGTTTTCATGAAGCAGGGATTTTCGACTGTCTCTGTGACTATCTTGAGCAAATCGGTGGCCCCGCTATCGCACTGCGGGATTCGGAGATGGACGCCGCACCTGAGAAAGCTACTCCTGTTACCCCGCAAAAGGCAGAGTTCACGCATCCCGCGCATACGATGGAAGATCGCTTCCCCACGTATTCACAGGCAATGGCGGCGGCAAGAAGAGCCCAGACTCAGCAACAGACAGCGCAGGAGGCTAAACCCAATGCCGGTTCTGATGCCTTGCACGGTATCCGCATCGCTGATTCCACATCGAACCGCCCAAAGATGAGCTCTGAGGCAATTGCCCGCCGCTCCGTACAACACGGTGTTCGGCTAGTTTCAGATACAAACAAACGGGCACTTACCCCATTGGATGTCATCATTGAAGAGCCCGAGAACGGTCTTACCCCAGATTGCACCATCGTTTGGTTGCACGGCATGGGAACTGCGGCCGAAGACTTCGCACCCTTTGCTAAGGAAATTACTGATTTCGGAGGACCGAAATCTCGCCTCATTCTCCCGAAAGCCCCTGAGATGCCAATTACCGTTCAAAACGGCGCAACGACCACAGCTTGGTACGACGTCCTCACGCGAATTGGTGAAGAACCAGAAGACCTCGCTGGACTTAAAACAATGCACCTGAAGGTTTCTCAGATCATCAATCAGATTGTGAGTCAAGGGATTCCTGCAGAGACAATCTTCCTTGGTGGGTTCTCTCAAGGCGCTGCGATGGCAATTTATAGTGGCCTACGGCAAGCAAGGACGCTTGCAGGGGTTATTGCTCTTTCTGGCTACTTACCTGCTCCAGGCCTACTTGAAAATGACATTACACCCGCAGGAAAGATGACCCCCTTCTTTGTTGCACACGGCGCCTTTGATGAGGTTATCAATCCTATTGTTGCTCGGAAGTCAGCAAACTTTATCGAGTCGCACATTGATACGCTTGTTTGGCGTGAGTACAACATGGAGCACGAAGTGTGCCCAGATGAGATGAAGCACATTGTGCAGTTTATGACTGCGGCACTTCAAAACTAGATAGCGGTCGATTTTGCCTTTGTGTCGGGGTTCGAAACAATCGAACCCCCGATTGCGTTTTTACGCAAGATGTCTTGTCTCATCAAAACAACAAATAGCGACAAAATCAGCAGTCTCACGCTTAGCGCTGACGTTGTCTAGAAAAGGGTTACAGTTCCTTGTTTGACAGGAAAGTTGATAGGGCAACAAGGCTGCCAAAAAAAGCGCTCGAATTCTCTCCGAACGCCCTTTTTAATGAAACACAAATTTAAATTTTTAGGCTTTAGCCTCAACCAAGATGCGTAGCATGCGACGCAAAGGTTCAGCCGCACCCCAGAGGAGTTGATCGCCGACGGTGAAAGCACTGATGTATTCAGGACCCATCGCAAGCTTACGGATACGACCAACTGGAATTCTCAGTGTGCCTGAAATCTTCGCGGGAGAGAGCTCCGCAATGGATTCTTCCTTGTGATTTGGAACCACATAGGCCCATTCGTTCGCTGCATCAAGAAGCTTTTCAATCTCTTCGCAGGAGACGTCTTTCTTTAGTTTGATTGTGAGAGCCTGGCTGTGGCAACGCATACTTCCCACACGAACGCACAGGCCTTCAACGGTAAGAGAACCTGGTGTGCCATTAGCGGGAAGGCCAAGAATCTTATTAGCCTCTGCTCCGCCCTTCCATTCTTCACGTGATTGCCCGTTTCCGAGGTCTGTGTCAATCCAAGGAATAAGAGAACCCGCAAGAGGAGCACCGAACGCTGCCTTCGGGAAATCCGCATGCGTAAAGGCTTCTGTCACTTTGCGGTCAATATCCAGAATCGCTGAACGCGGTTCTGCAAGTTCCTTAGCAACAGCGGCGTTTAGGTAACCCATCTGGCTTAAGAGTTCACGCATATTCT
>CAZHBC010000029.1:0-3150 GCA_964530715.1 uncultured Sutterella sp.
TTTTAACGTGAGACGCATTTATCCCCATCCGTTCTTTGCCCGTGAGGGCTGGACCTTTATGGCAATTGCCTTTGTGCTTGCCTTTGTTGTCGATTGCTTCTTTGATGGAATTTTGGCGGTCATTTTCTGGCTTCTTTTCCTCTTTGTTGCAAACTTCTTCCGTGATCCTGCGCGTGAGATGACAGAAGAGGAGAACGCTGTTGTAAGCCCTGTTGACGGGCGAGTCGTAAAGATTGAAGACACCGAATGCCCTTATACGGGTGAGAAGATGCGGCAAATCTCTGTCTTTATGAACGTCTTTAACGTACATAGCCAAAAGGCGCCTGTCGCAGGTTTAGTTGAAAAGGTTGAGTACTACAAGGGTAAGTTCTTTAACGCAGCGCTTGATAAGGCAAGTACAGAAAATGAGCGTAATGCTGTTGTCGTGAAGACCCCTGGTGGAGAAACCGTCTGCTTTGTTCAGATCGCTGGTCTCGTTGCCCGTCGTGTCCTTTGCTACACGCACTCAGAAGCAAGGCTCGAGCGTGGCGAGCGTTATGGATTTATTCGTTTTGGAAGTCGGGTGGATGTCTACCTGCCGCTCACTGCGGAGGTAAACGTCACCATCGGTGAGAAGGTCACAGGTGTTGCAACCGTTCTTGCCCACTTAAAAGAAAAGACAATCTAAAAAAGATTAAAAAGGATTCGAAATGGTTTATCGTACCCGTCGCCGTTCAGCTCGTGCTCGTATGGTTGAAGAGAGTCGTAAGAAGATTAATATCGTTCGTACGCGTGGAATCTATGTCCTTCCCAACCTCTTTACGACTGCCTCCCTTGTGTGTGCATTCCTTTCGATTGTACGGACAATGGATGGTTCATTTGCCGATGCAGCAGTGCTGATTTTCCTCTCTATGCTCCTTGATGGCATGGATGGCCGCGTTGCGCGTCTTACGCACACTCAGAGTGAATTCGGTGTGCAGTTCGATTCCATTGCCGATATGACAGCCTTTGGCGTTGCGCCTGCAATCGCAATCTATAAGTTTGTGCTAGCTCCCATGGGATCGGTCGGTTGCGTTGCAGCCTTGGTCTTCTGCCTTTGTGCTGGAATCCGACTTGCGCGCTTTAACTGCAATGTCGGTGTTGTGGATAAGCGGTTCTTCCAAGGGTTGCCAAGCCCTGCGGCAGCCGCGCTTGTTGCAGGATTTATTTGGCTTCTTGCCACAGGTCGGATGCCCGAGTGTGTGACAAAGAATCCTGCGGATATCGCCTTTATTTTGACGCTTTACGCAGGACTTACGATGGTTTGTAATGCCCCGTTTTTCTCCGGAAAATCCGCTTCCTGCCTTAAGACAAAGCCCTTCTGGTTTGCGCTCGCATTAAGCGTTATCTTTATCGTGATTTCCGATAGCCCCGTGTTTGCAATCTTTATTCTCTTTTGCATCTATGGCATAAGTGGCTACATCTATCAGGCTTGGCTTTTCTTTAACGATAGGCCGAATCCTGTGATCCCGGGGAGCGCTGAGGAACACGCAAAAGCGGAAGAGGCTCAATCCTAGGCGAGAGGGTAAGCTTCCAGGAAATTTTTCTCGGAAATAGGTTTCGAGGCAAAATAAAGAAAATGTTTCTATTTTCTCCAGGGACGGCGCCTGTCGTTCGCGTTTACGCTCGGAAAGACGATTACTTTCCCGTGAGGCGTATCCGTTTAGTCGCAGGAGAGGACTATAGGACTCTTAGCCCATTAAGGATTTATACCACCCAAGAAAAGGAAGCTTTCCCGATTAAGGAGAGGGCCGAGAGCCGTGTGCTTTTTATGCTCGCGGCCTTTTTTGATGGAAAGACAACAGCTCCTCTCGCTTATGCGACAGCACTTTCCATAGAAGAGGGGACACCGTGGACGGAAGAAACGCTTCTTTTTTCTGAAGCAAGGTTCTCCTCCCGGACGATAGACCCAGAGGATTCCTACGCGTGGATCTATGAAGATAACCGCCTTCTTTTTGAGAAGCGGGCAGATTTGGTGCTCGGTAGCCTTAAGGCGGCAATTGAGAAAGCTGCGGCTTCGGGTAGCGGCATTCTCGCGGGAGACGTCATCGCTGTAGGCTCTTACATCGATGTAAATAGTCAATCACAAAAAACATTGACAGCAGGCGTTAATGGTATTGGGAGCGTCAAACTTAAATGGCGTTAAATACAAATCAGGCGACAGCCCTTGGGCTCTTAGCTCCAGCACTCTGGGGAATGAGCGTCGGGTTAGTGCGCACAGTTACCGTTGAAGCTGGGATTGCTGGAGGCGTCTGTCTACTTAACCTCACAGCGGCTCTCCTCCTTATGGGCGTTTTTGGCATTCCTAGGTTACGGGACTTCCCGCTGAAGTTTTTAACCTTGGGACTAGCTTGCGCGCTCACTTGCGAACTCTGCTTTCCGATTTCCATGGGTTTGTGCGAGAGCTCTCGAGAAACAATTGAAGTCGGGATGGTCAATTACGCATGGCCCTGCCTTACGGTGCTTTTTGCCATTCTCTTTAACGGACAAAAGAGCCGTTGGTGGGTCGTGATTGGCCTCATTGTTGCTTTCTTAGGAATGGCTATGGTTCTCTCTGGGAAAGGGGGACTTAATTTTGCAGAGATTGCAGCAAACGTCGGAAAGAACCCAACGCCATACGTGATGGCTTTCATAGGAGCCGTTGCTTGGGCCGCTTACAGTTCTGTCACACGAGCAATTGGGCTTAAGAAAAACCCCGTTGTGCTCATTTTCCTTTGTAACGCAGTTATCTACGCCTCTCTTTACTTTTATGGCTTTGGAGAGAGGTTTACGCCTAGCGTTGATGCCTTTAAGTCTGTTGTGATTGCAGGCGCTGTGATGGCAGCAGGGTACGCCGTTTGGAACCTCGGGATTATCTTCGGGCGGATGACAATTCTTGCGATTGCAAGTTACTTCACGCCCGTCCTTTCTTGCCTCTTTTCTGCCTTCTACCTTGGGGAACCTTTGGAGATTTCTTTCTTTAAGGGCGTAGGGCTCGTGGTGGTGGGGTCCCTTATCTGCTGGGCCGCAACAAGACGTGGTGGATCTGTCTAGTTTGATTTACAAAAGAAAATAGAGATGCGATCACTTAATCGCTTCTATTTCTTCTGTGATAGTAAGCCAAAGATTCTCCGCGGCTTCTAGGTCGCTAGC
>CAZHBC010000029.1:3250-8863 GCA_964530715.1 uncultured Sutterella sp.
GGTTTTGCCGCGGCGGCCGTCGCCTTTCTATGCTCTAAGACTAAATTTGCATAGTCATCCAAATCTCCCTCGTACTCCGTGACGCGTCCATCGTGCACAAGAATCAGGCGGTCACAGGTGCTTCTTAGAAGGTGGCGATCGTGACTTACGAGAAGGAGAGCCCCCTCGAAAGTAGAAAGCGCCATCGTGAGGGCCTCACGCGTTGCCATATCTAGGTGGTTCGTTGGCTCATCGAGAACAAGAAGATTCGGTTTCCTCCATGAGAGCATTGCAAGAGCGAGGCGGGCTTTTTCTCCTCCAGACATCGGGGCAATCTTCGAATCTGCGGCCTCTCCTGAGAAGCGGAATCGGCCTAAGAAATTCCTAAGGTCCACCTCTCTTTCATTGGGTGCCATGTGTCGCAGGGTCTCAAGAGGCGTCATATCGCCTTCGAGCTGCTCAAGCTGGTGCTGCGCAAAGTAGCCAACAAGAGCACCCTGACCTAAGCGTCTTTCTCCAGAAATAAGCGGTAAGACGCCATCAATGGTTTTTACAAGCGTGGATTTCCCAGCGCCATTTACCCCTAGGACGCCGATGCGTTCTCCGGCGCGAACTGAGAGCTTAACGTCTCTTAAGATTACCGTATCTTCGTAACCCAAAACGGCATCTTCAAGATCGATTAAGTGCTCTGGGCACCGTTCTGGCTCTGGAAAGGTAAATCGCCAAGATCTCTTTTCTCGCACGGGTTCAACGACTTCGAGCTTTTCAAGCATCTTGATGCGGCTCTGCGCCTGGCGGGCCTTTGTAGCCTTATACCGAAAGCGTTCGATGAAGGCTGAGAGGTGGCTTGCTTTTCTCTCGTAGGCTCGGGCGTTTGCATCCTGTAACCTTGCAGCCTCAGCACTTTGCTCTTCGTAAGCAGAGTAATTGCCGCTATAGCGTTTAATTGTTTGGTTTTCCACAGCCCACGTGATTCGTGTTGCGCGGTCTAAGAACTCTCGATCGTGGCTAATGATGATGACAGTGGATTCCACTTTCTTAAGCCACGCTTCCAACCAAATAAGACTATCGATATCAAGGTGGTTTGTGGGTTCATCAAGAAGTAGGAGGTCTGCGGGCCTCATAAGAGCTCTTGCGAGAGCTAAGCGGTTACGCCAGCCACCAGAAAACTCCCGAACGCATTTGCTGGCGTCTTCAGAGCTAAACCCGAGACCTGCCATGATGCAGAGGGCCTCTGCCTTCACAGCTCCTTCATTCGCCTCAGCTAGGGCTGCGTGCGCTGCGGCAAGCCGCATCGCATCGTTTGCGGCCTCAGCCGCTTTAACTTCAGCCTTTGCGGCCTGTAGCGGGGCGTGGCCCGCTAGGACAAAGTCCAAAGCAGTGCTGTCGTCTACGTCGATATTCTGTGCAACGTAGGCGATACGATTTAAGTCTGGCGCTTCAATCGAGCCGTCTTCAGGCGCGACTTCTCCTAAGATTGCCCGAAAAAGCGTTGTTTTCCCTGAGCCATTATCTCCAATAAGGCCGATGCGTTCTGCGGCATCGGCCGTGAGATTTACCTTAGAGTAGAGGACACGCGTACCAAAGGAAAGCGTGAGATTTTGGATGCGAAGCATGTAAGGGGGCTTTCTAATCTATCGACTTACTCATTTAGAGGCCAGCGCCTTTTAAGTCTTCCCTCGTAACACGGAAGACCATAGAGTCTCCACCACTTGTTTCAAGCCACATCACGGAAAGTCTTGGCCAAAGGGCTTCAAAAGCCTCTTTGCCGTCTCCGATTTCAATGTAGGCTTCGCCATTTGGTACAAGGTGCCGTGAGAGTTCTGGGATAAAGTTCTTTAAGAAGTCCATACCATCCTCTCCTGCGTCAAGGGCAATGAGAGGTTCTTTCCTGTACTCGGAAGGAAGTTTCTCCATCGCTTCTTTTGTCACATAGGGGGGATTACAGATAATCACTTCAAAGCGGCGATCTCCTAGGTTCGCGAAGGCGTTGGATTCAACGATTTCAATTTCGTCCGTTAAGCCGTAGTCAGAAACATTCTTCCGGGCAACCTCTAAGGCTTTAGGAGAAATATCCGCTCCAACGACCGTAGCGTTGGGAAACGCTTCTTTAGCCATAATCGCAAGGCACCCACTTCCCGTGCACATATCAAGAACGGAATTCACTTTTTCAGCGTTGTGAATCCAGGGGCTTAAGCCGTTTTCCAAAAGTTCAGCAATAAAACTACGGGGAATAAGGACATTTTCGTTCACACGGAACTTCATGCCCATAAGCCAGGCTTCGCCCAAAATATAGGCAGTTGGAACCTTTTCAATGGTTCTTGCGTGAATTCTCTTTAAAAGGAGGGCGCATTCTTCTTCTGTGAGGTGCGCTTCCCAGAAGCTCTCTAAGCGATCAAAGGGAAGATTTAAACTCCGAAGAACTAAGAAAGTTGCCTCTTGCCAAAAGTCTTCTGCACCGTGACCGAGGGTAACGCCTTGCTTTTCAAACTCCGTCATCGCAAAGCGCGTGAAATCTTGGATAGTTTTTAAGTTTGTAGTCATTGGTAATGGCTCCTCTCTTTACTCATTTTCCCCGCAAAGTAAAACTTTAGAGAATCTTTTAGATTTCTTACTGTTTAAAGGGGAAAAGTGCCTAAAAAAACACCCCTTAAACCCTCGGAAAAATCCCCTTGAGGCTGTATTATAAGAACCTTTATGAGCGCTTCACTCTTTGGGGAATTGCTTCCGTAAAGAGTGCGCCTCTTGTTGTGTTTAAAGAAAATGGGTTTGAGTTAAATTTAGGGTTTAAGGAATGTGAAACCTTCCCCTCACAAAAAACTTCAAACCAAGAAGAAATTAAGAAATCAGCATGCGACTTCGACAACTCAAAGTAAGCGGTTTTAAGAGCTTTGCGGATACGACCTTAGTGGAGTTTCCAGGAAATTTAGCTGGAATTGTTGGTCCCAACGGTTGCGGTAAATCCAACGTCATCGATGCTATTCGGTGGGTTTTAGGCGAGGGTCGCATCTCGGAACTCCGTGGGTCGACCTCGATGAGTGAACTCATTTTCTCGGGGTCTTCGAGTCGCCCTGCATCGTCGCGCGCCTCCGTTGAGATGGTGCTTGATAACTCGGACAACACAATCACGGGGCCTTGGGGCGCCTACAGTGAACTTTCGATTAAACGCGTTGTAACGCGTGATGGTTCGAATGCCTACCTTATTAACAATCAACAGGTAAGGCGCCGTGACGTGCAGGATGTCTTCATGGGTACGGGCCTTGGACCCCGCTCCTATGCGATCATTAGCCAGGGCATGATCTCTAACTTCATTAAGGCAAAACCAGAGGAACTCCGCATCTACCTTGAAGAAGCCGCAGGGGTTAGTAAATACAAAGAAAGAAGGCGAGAGACAGAAACTGCCCTAACAAGTACCCGCAGTAACTTAGAGAAGGTTGCTTACCTGCAGGAAACGAAGCGAGCCGAAATCGAACGCTTAACGGAAGAAGCCAAAACCGCGCAAAAGTGGCAAGAGCTTGATAAGGAGAGAACCGACGCAGAGCTCCTTAGTAACTACATGCAAGAGACCGAAGCGCGAGACGCCGCAGAAAAAATGAGCGCTCGCATCGCAAAGAAAGAAGCTGAAATGGTCTCAACGCAGGGAGAAAGCCAAAAGGTCCTTCTTGAAATCGAAAACCTCAAAGAGGCTTCTCGCCTAAAGAGGGAAGCAACCGATGTCGCTCGGCAAGCGAAGTTTGAAGCAGAAAAGGCCGTTGCCCAAATTGAAGGGAATATTCGCCACATCGTAGAAAGAAAGGATTCTGCGAATCGCCAGATTGCAAGTGACGAAGAGGTACTGCGCTCGAGGGAAGCCAATCGCGTAGCTGCAAATGAAAGAGAAGCCGCTCTCTTAGCCCACGCAGAAGAGCTAGACGCTAAGGGTAAAGAAATCGAAGAAGAAATTGCCGCCCTAACGGAAGACGTCGATGCGGCAAACCTACACTATGAAGATGCGCGTCGCACCTATGAAACCGCAAGGCAGAGCGCCAATGAAGCAGAAAACCGTATCGCGGTCGTAAACGTTGAACTCCAGTCTTTTGAGCGTGAGATGACAGACGCAGAGACGCGCCTTGCCGCTCTTGAAGAAGAGATGGCAACTCTCACAGAACCCGATACCGCCCGCTACGCCGCACTTGATGGGGAAATCGCAGCCGCTGAAGCGAGGCTTGAAAGTGAAGAGGAAGCGCTTAATGCTGCAGCGGAAGAAAAAGCTGAGATTGAAGTAACGCTTAATGAAGCCCGCACAGAAATTTCTCGCGTTTCTTCAGAGCTTGCTCGCACAAGTTCAAGGCTACAGACCTTAGAAGGAATCCAAGCAAAGATCGGTCAAGAAGGAAAACTCGGGCAGTGGATCACCTCTATGGGCTTTGGGGGACTTAAACGCCTCTTTGAAAGAATTGACGTAGATTCCAAGTGGACTCGCGCCTTAGAAGCGGTTCTTACAAATAAGGCAGGTGCCTTGCAGTTAAAAGACGCTGCGGCAGTAGCGAGTCTAGAGAACTCCGCGCCTCCTGCGCCGCTTGTTTTCTACGGGGCGGCCCCCGTAATTAAAGAAGCACAAACGGACGCGGGGCTCCCCGCGATACTTCAGTTTGTAAAGACAGATGACCCGGTTGTAAAGGGAGCTCTTTCTCAGTGGCTTAGAGGCGTCTATGTAGCGGAAAGTGTTACAGAGGCGGTTTCCAAGAGAAATCTCCTTAAAGCAGGGGAGGTGATTGTCACCCGCGCGGGTCACATTGTCGATGCCTTCTCGATTACCTTCTGGGCTGAAGAGAGTGAAGCCTCAGGAGTCCTTTCTCGCGCAACTGAAATCCGAGAACTCACAGAGCGTGAAGCAAAACTAACGGAAGAAAAC
Organism: uncultured Sutterella sp.; assembly: GCA_964530715.1. Classification (GTDB taxonomy): domain Bacteria; phylum Pseudomonadota; class Gammaproteobacteria; order Burkholderiales; family Burkholderiaceae_F; genus Duodenibacillus. Next base: position 8,124 of record CAZHBC010000029.1, read on the forward strand.
GACACCCTCACGGATAAAGAAACTGCGGCGAGGAACACGCTCTTATCCTTGGAAGAAGATATCCGAGAGAAGACAGCGTCGCTTAATGCCACACGCACAGAACACCACGCACTCCAAGTTGAAGCAACGCGGCTTGCAGGAGAAATCGAACTCTGGGAAAGTCGCACAAAGAAAGCGGCTGAGGACGCAGACGTCCTTAAAGGCCGTATTGCAGAACTCACAGAATCTCGAGAGGGTGTGGAAGAGAAATTCGAGAAACTTGATGTGGAGCTTGGAGAAAAGCAGCAGGCAGTAACCGACGCGCAGATTCTCCTTGAACAGGCCGAGCACCGTGTAAGCGACGTTGAAGAAGCTCTTTCGGATAAGAAATCCGAAGTAAAGATGAGCGCGATGCAAGCGGCTTCTGACCGAGAACGCGCAGAAGACGCAAAGAGAGAAGCAGAAAACGCCGCATCAGAAATCGAACGCTTGGCGGTAGAGATTGAAACCCTCAAAGAGGAACTTGCAACGCTTGATATTGAAGCTGAGCAAGCAGGGCTCGCTGACCTTACGCGGGCACTAGAGGCCGCACGGGCCGCACTCCTTGAAGCAGAGTCTTCCGCTGATGCAGCTGAGAACGCCGTTGAAGAGGCGCGCAATAAACACCGCACTTTGATGGATTCTCAGGCGCCCCTTTTGCAAGAGATTTCAGAACTCAAAGTGAAACGCCAAGCCTTTGTTACACAAGGAGAGGCCTTTAC
>CAZHBC010000029.1:8963-10979 GCA_964530715.1 uncultured Sutterella sp.
AGCACCTTTGATGCTGTAAATAAGAACTTTGGAGAAATGTTCACGAGTCTCTTCGGTGGGGGGAGTGCTGAGTTGCGCCTTACAGGGGAAGAGATTCTTGATACGGGAATTGACGTCATTGCGCAACCGCCTGGAAAGAAAAACACGAGTGTGAAGATTCTCTCGGGTGGCGAGCAGGCTCTTACTGCTACGGCTCTCGTTTTTGCAATCTTTAAATTAAATCCTGCTCCCTTCTGCCTTTTGGACGAAGTAGACGCACCTCTAGATGAAGCGAACCAGGATCGACTCGTAAAGAAGATTGCCGCGATGAGCGACGCAACGCAGTTTGTGATGATCACCCACCACCGAGTCTCCATGGAGCAACTCGAACAACTCATTGGTGTCACGATGAAAGAGCCTGGTGTTTCCCGCGTTGTGGCAGTTGATATTAAGGAAGCCGCAGAGCTTGCCCAAGCGTGATAATGTTGCGGCTAACAAATGGATTTACAGTAGGGTAAAAACATGTTCGGTATCGAGCCTTCCTATTTGGTCATTGCAGTGGCGATCATCGCCCTTATCTACTATTTTGGTTTTGTACGTCGCCGCAAAGAAGCAGAACCCGCAGAAGACATTAGTAAAAAGATGCGTGCGGGCGTGGGGGATGCCCTCACGGGAGTCCCTGCTGACACTTCAGAATTGAAAGATGCGCTCGATGCAGAAGAAGAGGTTGCCCCGAAATTGAGTGCAGATTCGGCAGAACCCCCTGTGGTTAAGCCAGAGGAGGTCGTAGTCCCCGAGGTTAAGCCTGTCGTTGAAGTTACGCCTGAACCTGAAGTTCCTGACCTACCGCCTGTTTCTCTTAATCAACCCGCTCTTGCCGAAAGCATTGAACCCTTGGTTAAAACGAAGGGGCGCGATAAACCCAACGTAGATCTCCTCTTGGATACCTTCGTACGCTTTACGCCTAAGGATGATGTCTTTACCACGGATCGCTTAGTGCAGGTTGCAGCTTTTATCGATGCAGAAGGCTTAAGAGACGTTGTCACAGCGGATTTCTACAACGCAGAAAAAGGTCTTTGGCTTGAATCGTTCCGCGGAAACAATAGTTGCAATGCCGTTGTAATCAAGATGCAACTCGCAAGTAGAAAGAGTGAAGCAGATGAACTGCTCGTTTCTCGCTTCCTGCAACTTGCAAATCAACTTGCAATCGAAATTGACGCTGATGTCGAGATGCCTGATATCGTCCGAGTCTTAGATCAAACGAAGATGCTTTCTGGTCTCATCTCTCGCTATGACAACACCCTTGCTCTTTACGTTGCAACCGAGGCGCCCTTCGATTTAGATCTCTTAAAAGATATCCTTACGCCTAATGGCTTTGCGGCTCGCGGCGTAAATACCTACGTTAAGTGTGTTCCTGGGAAAGAAGATCCTTACTTTAAGATAAGTGTTGCGGAAACAGATCTCACAAAGATTATCCTTGAATTGGATATTCCGCTCTGTGACCCAGCCATTAATCCCTTACGTGACCTCTTTGAAACGGCAAATGACCTTTCTTGCACCTTTGGCGGTGTCTTGGTCGATCAGTCTAAGAACCCCATTACAACCGCTGCAGCAACCTATATTTCTTCTGAATTAAAGAAACTTGCTGCCGACATGGATTCTCAAGGCCTTGCCTTGGGTTCCGAGCGTACTGTAAAACTCTTTAGCCGAACATAGAGAGGATAGAAAAATGCGGGAAGTAGATTTGTTTGACGCAACTGAGGAACCAGATGCGTCCGTTCGCAGTCACGCCAAAGAATTAGCTAATCTTCTTTACCGCTGGAATCACGAGTACTACGTACTTGATGCACCGAGCGTTCCCGATGCGGAATACGACAGGGTTTTTCGTGAACTTCAAGCGCTTGAAGCTAAGTACCCGTCACTAAAGACACCCGTCTCTCCAACGCAGCGTGTTGGGGGTGAGGTAAGAAGCGACCTTGCGAAGGCCGTGCACGTTGTTCCGATGCTCTCCATTCACACGGAAACAGACTTCACAGA
>CAZHBC010000030.1:0-2861 GCA_964530715.1 uncultured Sutterella sp.
ATTAATTCAGCGAAAAAAGAGGTCTTAGTTCAGGCTTTCTTGTTTTCCAACAAGCGAATCACTGAAGCTCTTATTGCTGCTTGTGAAAGAAAGATTGACGTCAAAGTCATCGTGGATAAAGAGATGGAGCACCATCACCACAATACGGTTCCGATGCTTCTTAAGTCTTCTGTTCCCACTTTCATCGACGACAAACACCGCACCGCGCACAACAAGGTGATGATTCTCGATGAGAGCACGGTTATCACAGGAAGTTTTAACTTTACGAAATCCGCGGAAACACGTAATGCAGAAAATCTTCTCGTGATTCGCTCAATTGCCATGGCTAAAGCCTATAAGAAAAACTGGGATAAGCACTTTAGGCATTCCATTGCGGCGACAAAAGATTTAATCGTGCCTTCAAAAAAAAGGAAAGATGACAGGGCACGACGAACGCTAAGAGCGCATTAGAAAAAGTCGTCATCGTCTCGGAAGGCGTCGGGCTCTGTGCTATCTCTCCACCCAGCCTTTGCATAAGCTTCCCGCAAAACATTCGTCCCAAAGCGTTCGTAGGAAGAGGGCGCCGAGAGAAACCTTCTCCAAGCCTTCGCCCCTGCTAAGCCGTTTAAGAGACCCAACATGTGGCGCGCCGTTGCACGAGGAAGTCTTAAGTCTTCAGCGTTACCTTCTAGATAGGCTGTCATCGCTTCGATAACTGCCTCACGCGTCACTGGCTTCTCGTTATCCCCAAAGAGCCTTGCATCCACGTCAGAAAGTATCCAGGGGTTTGTGTAGGCCTCTCGGCCCACCATAACGCCATCGACATCTTTTAAGAGTTCTTCCGCGAGGCCTAAGTCGTGAATACCGCCGTTGATCACAATGGTTGCTTCGGGGAAATCCCTCTTTAGCATCCCAGCATATTCTCGTCTCAGTGGTGGAACTTCGCGATTCTCTTTGGGACTAAGGCCTTTAAGCCAGGCAGACCGCGTGTGTACGATAAAAACGCGACACCCAGCGACAAAAAGCTCTCCTACGAAATCCCGAACAAAGCCGTAATCGTCTCTTCCGTCAACACCCACACGGTGCTTAATTGTCACATCCAGCGTTGTGGCGTCTTTAATGGCTTTAAAACAATCGGCTACAAGCTTAGGTTCTAACATCAAGCAAGCGCCAAAGCTTCCCTTTTGCACCCGCTCTGAGGGGCAGCCGCAGTTAAGATTAATTTCATCAAAACCCGCCGCTTCAATCATGCGAGCCACTTTTGCGAGTTGCTCGGGGTCACTTCCCCCCACTTGGCAGGCTACGGGGTGCTCTGCGTCGCTATGCTTTAAGAGTCTTTCTCTTGGACCGAATTCAAGGGCGGGGGCCGTAACCATCTCTGTGTAAAGACGCGCTCTCTTACTTAGGGAACGGTGAAACACACGGCAGTGCGTATCCGTCCAATCGAGCATGGGAGCAACGCAAAAGCGCCACTTACTGTAGGAGGATTCCGTCATCACAGCTTACTTCTCGGGCTCATCATCAACGTAAAACCAGCGAGCGTCTCGCTTTTCAAAGCGAGAGACTGCGTGCATACGGAAAGCCCCCGTAGCACCTTTACGGCCTCGGGCGATAAATTCCACAGTGGCGTGGGCCTCATCAATTACGTGGCTTCCCAAGACTTTCAAATCGATCCACTTAATATCCTTATCGCAAGAGACATCCTCTGGGCACTTTTCATGCGCCCAGGTAAGACGTATCCAATTTAAGTCGCCCAGAGCAAAAGCCGCGTAGCGGCTTCGCATTAACTCTTCTGCGGTCGCGGGTAAATCTCCTTTGACTATGAAGCGTCCACAACACGCATCAAAAGATTTACCCGAACCACAGGGGCAAGTGCGTAAGGCTTTCTTAGCCATTAATTAACCCTCTTCGCCGTTTTCTTCACGTTCCACGCGGGCAGCGCGACGACGCTCAAACTCTTTAAGCCAACGCTTACGCAAGCGGATGGACTTCGGTGTGATTTCCACGAGCTCATCGTCGTTAATGAATTCGACAGCACTCTCAAGGGTTAAAACAACTGGGGGCACCAGGCGAATCGCCTCATCGGTACCAGAGGCACGAATGTTCGTAAGTTGCTTACAGCGGATGGGGTTCACGACAATGTCGTTTTCACGCGCATGTTCACCGATAATCATCCCTTCGTAGAGGGGATCCCCGGGACTTACAAAGAGGCGTCCTCTTTCCTGAATCTTCCAAAGTGCATAAGCAACAGCAGCGCCGTTATCCTGGCTAATAATCGCACCAGAACGTCTTTCACCGACATCGCCCTGCTTAATCGGCCCGTAGCTATCAAAGACGTGACTCATGATGCCCGTACCACGGCACATCGTAAGGAACATCGACTGGAAACCAATGAGGCCACGTGCGGGGATTCTGTATTCAAGGCGTGTACGGCCACGGCTATCAGAAGCCATATCAAGGAGGTCACCACGACGGCGTCCCAATTCTTCCATCACAGCGCCCTGATGCACTTCTTCCACGTCGACTGTGAGAAGCTCATAGGGTTCTTGCTTTACGCCATTGACTTCCTTAAGGAGGACTCTCGGGCGACCCACGGCAAGTTCGTAGCCTTCGCGGCGCATGTTTTCAATGAGAATCGTAAGATGCAATTCCCCGCGACCGCAGACTTCCCAAACGGTTTCATCTCCTGTCTCACGCATACGCATGGCGACGTTACTCTTAAGTTCCCTCTCAAGGCGTTCACGAATCTGGCGGCTCGTGACGTATTTCCCTTCTTTACCAGCTAAGGGGGAGGTATTCACCATAAAGGTCATCGTAAGAGTCGGCTCATCGACTTTAAGCATCGGAAGCGCCTCAGGGTGCTCCACGGAGGTGATAGTCGT
>CAZHBC010000030.1:2961-10791 GCA_964530715.1 uncultured Sutterella sp.
GCCTTCATGTTGCCAATCTTCTCAAGCTCAGCAACGTCCGTCGTGTAGCCAGCGTATCCCGCGAGAGCAGAAGCGTAAATCACAGGGAAATCCAACTGATCTTCCGTTGCTCCCAACTTATCGAAGAGGTCAAAGGTCTGGTTAACAACCCATTCAGGGCGAGCGCCCACGCGGTCAATCTTATTGATGACAACGATGGGCTTTAAGCCTGCGGCCAAGGCCTTACGGGTCACAAAGCGGGTCTGTGGCATGGGTCCCTCGACAGCGTCCACTAGGAGGAGAACGCCATCAACCATCGAGAGCACACGCTCGACTTCGCCACCGAAGTCTGCGTGCCCCGGTGTATCAATGATGTTAATGTGAATGCCTTCGTATTCAACTGCGCAGTTCTTTGCGAGAATCGTAATGCCGCGCTCTTTTTCAATGTCGCCGCTATCCATTACGCGCTCGTCGACCTGCTCGTTCTCACGGAAGGTCCCAGCACATTGCAATAACTTATCAACCATGGTCGTCTTACCGTGGTCAACGTGGGCAATGATGGCAATATTGCGAATCGCTCGTGTCATAGTTTTTTCTTCTTTCTTTGCTAATCCGATTAAATCTCGGTATTTCCTAAAAACTTAATTAAGCGGCTCGGGTGAACAACACCGCGTGCGTCCACTTGAACCACTCCCAATAATTGATTTTCTGGCCCGTAGGCTCTCGCTTCGCCTCGAAGCGAGGCTCCGATGGCTAGCCTTTGCCCGTTTTGTAGCCTCTTAGCATCCGTAGAACTAAGACGTAAATCAGGCAAACTTCTCAGTAAAAAGTCCGCTCCCTTTAAGAGAGCACGACGTTCTTCAATTGTTTTCTCTTTATCATCTAACGCAGAAAAAGAGACGGCATCCTCGATTCTGAGGTCCCCAACTGCCGTACGGCGTAGCGCCGTTAGGTGCGCATACGTTCCTAAGCGAACCGCTAAGTCGTCAGCTAAGACCCGTATATATGTTCCTTTACTTACAGCCGCTTCAAAGGTGAGCTCTTCTCCATCAAAAGAAAGCGCTGTAAGTCTCTTAACCTCAACTTCACGGGCTTCTCTTTCCACAGAGATTCCGCGACGAGCAAGTTCATAGAGATTTCGCCCTTCTCTCTTAATCGCAGAATACATCGGAGGCCTCTGAAGGATTGTGCCTGTGAATTCTGGAATCACGGCTTTAATCTCTTCTAAGGTCGGACGAACAGGGCTCTCAGAAACAACCTCGCCTGTTTTATCTAACGTATCGGTGCGGGCGCCGAAACGAAGCGTTGCGATGTAGGTCTTATCTGCATGAAGTAGGTCTGTAGAAAACTTCGTTGCGTTTCCAAAGGCAAGCGGCAAGAGGCCAGTAGCCATCGGGTCAAGCGTCCCGGTGTGCCCAGCCTTCTCTGCATTCAGTAGACGTCGTGCAAGCTGCAAAGCCCAATTCGAACTCATCCGCTCGGGCTTATCTAGTAGCAAGACGCCATCTACAGGCTCGCCTTTTTTACTCATACTTCTTAAGCGTCCTTTCCTTCGAGGTGTTTTTCGGAATCTTCCGCTTGCGCTTTTGACTCCTTCGCTTCGGACTCTCGCGTCACATCCATCGCTTCTTTAATCACCTGATCCATCTGAAAGCCCCGTTCGACAGATGTGTCGTGCGCAAAGTGCAGTGTCGGAACCGTGTGAATGGTGAGTTTCTTAAAGATAAGACTACGAAGTCTTCCCGCCGCGGCGTTAAGCCCTGCGAGAGACTCCTCGGGATCTGCGCCCAAGACCGTAAAGTAAAGCTTCGCATGCGCATAGTCAGGCGTGATTTCGCAACCCGTGATGGTCACAAAACCAATTCTCGGGTCGCGAAGCTCCTTAGGGATGAGCTCCGCAACGTCGCGAGCAATCTGATCTGCGATACGGACACTCCGTCCAGGTTTCGATGCCTTCATTCACGTCTCTCCTAAAGCGTACGGGCAATTTCCGTGACTTCAAAGATTTCAAGCTGATCGCCCTCTTTGATGTCATCGTGACCTTTAAGCGAGAGGCCACATTCGTTTCCAGCCTGCACTTCACGGACATCGTCCTTGAAGTGCTTGAGACTTGCGAGTTCGCCCGTCCAAACGACGACGTTGTCGCGAATAAGGCGCACGTTGGCAGATCTGCGAACCACACCTTCCATGACGCGGCACCCAGCGATGAGGCCCACTTTCGGAATGTGAATCGTCTGACGGATTTCCAAGAGGCCGATACCCGTTTCCTTTCTCTCCGGAGCAAGCATGCCACTCATAGCCGCCTTCACATCATCGATTGCGTCGTAAATGATGTTGTAGTAGCGGATCTCGATGGCGTTAGTCTCCGCTGTCTTCTTAGCCATCGCATCGGCTCTCACGTTAAAGCCAATGATGATTGCGCGACTTGCGGCAGCGAGGTTAACGTCGGTTTCAGAAATACCACCCACGGCGCTATAGACAACCTGCACACGGACTTCGTCTGTGGAAAGTTTCTGCAACGCAGCAGAGATTGCTTCCTGAGAGCCTTGAACGTCAGCCTTAATCACCACAGAGAGTGTCTTCACATCGCCATTCTGGTTAAAGGCATTATCGAGGCGTGCGCTCTGCTGCTGTGCCAAGCGGACGTCACGGTTGCGGCTCTGACGGAAGAGCGCCACTTCACGGGCTTTCTTTTCATCAGGGACGGTGAGGAGCACGTCTCCTGCCTGTGGAACGTCTGACAAACCAAGGATTTCCACAGGAATCGAGGGACCGGCCTCTGGCACCGACTTTCCGAGTTCGTTATTCATTGCACGGACGCGGCCATAGGCCTGTCCGACGAGGACGATATCGCCCTTCTTTAAGAGGCCTGTCTGCACCAAGACAGAGGCCACAGGGCCACGACCCTTATCCAAGCGGCTTTCGATTACGAGACCCTTAGCGGGGCCTTCGGCTGGCGCCTTCAATTCAAGCATCTCTGCCTGTAAAAGTAGGTTTTCAAGAAGGTCATCTACGCCCTGACCAGTCTTAGCTGACACAGGGACAAAGGGCACATCGCCACCGTATTCCTCGGGCATCACGCCGTTTTGAACGAGTTCGTTACGAACACGCTCGGGATTCGCTTCTGGCTTATCAATCTTATTGATTGCAACAACAAGTGGAACCTTAGCTGCCTTGGCGTGGGCGATAGCTTCTTTTGTCTGAGGCATCACACCGTCATCGGCTGCCACAACGAGAATGACGATATCGGTTGCCTGGGCGCCACGAGCGCGCATAGCGGTAAACGCTTCGTGCCCCGGGGTATCCAAGAAGGTCACAATGCCGCGCGGAGTTTTTACGTGGTAAGCACCAATGTGCTGCGTGATGCCACCAGCTTCTCCTGCTGCCACCTTCGCACGACGGATATAGTCCAAGAGAGATGTCTTACCATGGTCGACGTGGCCCATAATCGTCACAACAGGAGGACGCGGTGTCGCGGGGTAATTCTGCGCGGCTCCTGCCAATTCTCCTAAGAGCGCCTCAGGGTCATCAATCTTAGCCTGTACGGCCTTGTGGCCCATCTCTTCGACGATAATCATTGCGGTGTCTTGGTCAAGCATCTGATTGATGGTGACCATCTGACCCATCTTCATTAGGGTCTTAATCACCTCAGTTGCCTTCACGGCCATCTTGCGCGCAAGGTCAGCAACGGAAATTGTCTCTGGAACACTCACTTCGCGAACGATGGGCTCCGCGGGTGCGGCAACTGCTGCGACGTTACGGTCGCGCTTTGGCTTTCTCGAGCGAGAGCGCCAGCTTGTCGTTTCTTCCTCAGTTCCGTCATCGATGGCGCCACGGGTCTTCATCGCGCGATGCGACCGGGAATCTTCACCCCAACCGTTGTCGTTCATGGAGCGATCGTTACGGCCACGGCCTTTAAAGCCTCCCTTCTTCCCGCTCCCCTCGCTCTTTTCTGCGTTGTTACTCTGAGAGGCCTTACGGTGTTCAGATTTCTTTTCTTCTTTTGCCGCAGGGGCCGCCGCAGGAGTTGCCTTAGCGACTGGCGTTGCCTTCGCCTTAAGGACAACCTTGGGACGCGCAAGCATCTGACGGATAGCCTCGGCTTCTTCCTGCGCCTTGCGGCGAGCGGCGTTTCTCTCCGCTTCGATGCGAGCCTTCTCCTCAGCACTTACCTCAGGTTTCTGAGGCTGCTTTGGCTGTTGTGCTCGTACGTTAACGGCATTAACAGGCTTCCCACCCTTTTGCTGGTTTTCCCCCTTACGAGGCTTATTCTGCTGCTGTTGCGGCGCCTTCTTCTGTTGGGGCTTCGCTTCAGCCTTAGCTTCTGCCTTGGGTTTATCAACCACAGGGACTTTTTCTTCTTTCTTAGGCTCGGAGGCTTTCTTTTCTGCCGCCGCCTTTACTTCTTGCGGTTTTACTGCGGCAGGCTTTTCTTCCGCGGTTTCTTTCTTCTCTGTTGCCTTTACTTCGGCTTTCTGTGTAGTAGGCGCAACGACGCTTACCTTGGGAGGAACTTCTTTTTTAACCTCCGCGGGAGCGGCTGATGCCTCTTTCACTTCCGCCTTGGGAGCCACTTCGGGCTTTACCTCAGGCGCTGCAGGCTTCACTTCTGGAGCAGGAGCGGCAGCCTTTGGCGCCACCGCTGAAGTTTCCACCTTCTTACTAGCAGCGGCTTCAGCCGCGGCCTTCGCGGCAAGTTGCTCACGGGCACGGGCTTCCATCTCTTCGCGTGCGGCTTTCATCTGAGCAGCTCTGTCGGAAGCTGCCTGTGTGTTCTTTACAAAGACGCGCCTCCTTCTTACTTCCACTTCGATTGTGTGCGCTCCACCCTGTCCGTCATGCTGACGGATTGTCGAGGTCTCACGACGCATAATCGTAATCTTCCGTGGCTTCGTGTTCTGCGTGCGCTCCGTGTGAAGATTCTCCAAGAGTTTCGCCTTATCGGCGTCGCTCACAGTTGAATTCTCATTTTCAACGGAGATTCCCGCCGATCGCAACTGCTCGACGAGCACCTTGGCGGGAATCTTGAGTTCCCGGGCAAATTCGGTAACTGTACTAATTGCCATAAATCGTTTGTCTCCCTAACGGTGCTCGTTCCTACTTAGCCTCGGTCCAGGCGGCGCGCGCTGCCATGATGAGGTCTTTTGCACGCTCTTCCGTGATGCCTGTCATTTCAACGAGTTCGTCTGTGGCAAGGTCTGCAAGGTCATCCCCCGTCTTCACTCCCTTACTCACAAGTGTTGCCGCAAGGTCGTTATCCATCCCAGAGACAGCAAGGAGCGAAGCGTCGGCCTGGCGCAAATTCTCTTCACGCTTCAGTGCCCGAGAAAGGAGTGCACTTCTAGCTCTTTCACGGAGTTCTACAACTGTCTCACGGTCGAAAAGTCCCAAGTCAACGATTTCTTGCTCTGGGACATAGGCAAGTTCCTCTAAGCTGTAGATGCCGCTATCGATAAGAGCAACCGCGGCTTCTTCGTCCATGTCGAGTTCTTTAACGAACTCGGAACGGGCCTCGGCGATTTCCTCTTCATGCTTCTTCTCGGCTTCTTCCGAAGTCATGATGTTGATCTGCCAACCGGTGAGTTCCGTGGCAAGGCGCACGTTCTGTCCGTGGGTGCCGATGGCAATCGCAAGGTTATCTTCGTCAACCATCACATCCATCGAGTTGGTTTCTTCATCAGCGACAACCTTTGTCACTTTCGCGGGCTTTAAGGCCTCAACGATGTACTGCACGGGGTTGTCATCGTAACGGACGACGTCGATGCGCTCTCCGGCGAGTTCATTTGTCACGGCTGTAACGCGAGATCCACGGATACCGATGCAGGTTCCCACAGGTTCCACACGCTTGTCGTGGCTCATGACAGAGACCTTGGCACGCATCCCAGGGTCGCGTGCCGCGGATTTAATTTCCACAACACCTTCTTCGATTTCTGGAACTTCGAGTTCAAAGAGTTTCACCAAGAACTGTGGGCAGGAACGGGAAAGAATCACTGTCTTACCCTTGGCGTTTTCTTCAATACGAAGCACATAGGCGCGAACGCGATCTGTTGTACGAAGATTTTCGCGGGGAATCATCTCCGTGCGGGGTAGGCGCGCTTCAAGGCGACCAATTTCAACGATGGCCCCTTCCTTATCGACACGCTTCACCTGACCACTGACGATCTTCTCATCGCGCTCTAAGAATTCCTTTAAGACCTGCTCGCGTTCCGCGTCACGCAGTCTCTGCAAGATAACTTGCTTTGCATCCTGTGCGAAACGACGCCCAGAGGTGTTGATATTTTCCACGGGCTTTTCGATGTAGTCACCGACCTTAAGTGTGGGGTAGTCCTCCGTGATATCCGAGAACATCTCCTCGCGGTCAGGCTGCTGTAAGCCTGCGGCATCGTCGACAATGAGCCAACGGCGTGTTGCTGTCCAGTCGCCAGTGTTGGTATCAACCTTGACAACCACATCTGCATCTTCTCCTGGGAATTGCGCTTTTTTCACAGCGCTCGCCAGAGCAAGTTCCAGGACGCCGAAAACGGCACTCTTCTCAACCTCTTTCTCACGGGCCAGAACATCGACCATCTCGAGCATATCGCGGCTCATCGTTTATTTCCTTTAAAGTCAAGTTGGGCAATTAAGTTGGCACGGTCCACGTCCGCAAACGCGAAACGCACCGAAACCGGTTCTTTAGCTTCGAGGGCTTTCCCCTTAGCTTTCTTTGCGCGTGCCGCCTCCGAGGGGGTACGTGCGAAATGAATTTCTTCGATGGAAAAACTAATAGCATCATCCTCTTCAGAGACAGAGAGAATCTTCCCATCGAATTTCCTTCTTCCTGCCTCAGGGAGTCCTTCTGCATGAAGTGGCTCATAGAGTTCCACATGCGCCACACGTCCCACGAAACGACGCCATTCGGAGAGGCGTTTTAAGGGACGGTCCACGCCTGGGCTTGAAACCTCAAGGCGATCAAAATCGATATCTTCAACGGTAAAAAGACGCGTGAGCTGATCGCTTACGCGTTCGCAGTCATCCACAGCGATGCCACCGTCTTTTTCCGAGTCGATTGTCACACGCAAAAGCCCTCGAGAAAGGCGTTCGAATTCGACGAATTCAAAGCCAAGCCCCGTGACGGTCTCTGCGATGAGACTTTCAATTTCAGCACTGCTCTTTTGCATGCTTTTCCATCAAACAAAAAAAGTCCAAAAAAAAGGACGGGCAACGTGCCCATCCCTAATTTCTCTCCCATTTTTCTGGGAGCCAATTTGTGAAGTCATCACAAATGGATATTAGCGATGTGAAAACAAAAGCAAAGCTCTTATTTCCTACGGGCGCGATTATAAGGAGCGTTGGTGAAGAAAACAAGGGGTTTACACTGATTTTGTGCGGAATTTCCCCCAAAAACCTAGGGGGTTTACCTAGAGAAGTGATGTATCTTTACAACAGGAGCACGAACTTGAAAGGACTACACCGAAAAAGTCCGTCTTTACAAGCAACAAACCGTGCATTTTTTCCCGCCTTCATTAGACTTAGCGTAAGTTTATGATTTTCTGAATTTCTCATTTAGCAACCACTGTTGCTTTGAGGTGTCTTCATGCAAGTTCCAAGTAATGTAGCCCCTGATTTTTCTAGGCTTCCGAAAGGAGTTTCCTCATTTACCACGTTGCGAGAGGAAAATCTCATATACGTTGATAAAACGGAGGTAATTGCAAAATTGGCCAGGGATGAGCGTTATGTCTTCCTTTCTCGTCCAAGGCGCTTTGGAAAATCATTACTTGTCTCGACCTTTGAATCGCTTTTCAAATACGGACTACGTGATTTCAAAGGGCTTGCTATTGAAAAGATTTGGCAAGACAAAACCTACCCCGTTGT
>CAZHBC010000031.1:0-10730 GCA_964530715.1 uncultured Sutterella sp.
TTGGGGATTGTGACCTATGAGGATGCGCAGTTAATCTTCATGGATACCCCTGGGTTTCAGACGCAGCATAAGTCAGAACTTACGCGGCGCATGAATTACACCGTGCGAACTTCTGTGACAGATGTGGATGCGGTTGTTTTTGTTTCCTCAGCTACGGGGTGGAAGCCAGAGGATGCCGCTGTTTTAAGACTTATCCCCAATCTATCGAAAAATGTGATTTGGGCAATTAACAAGGTGGATCTTCTTAAAAAGAAAGAAGAAACGCTTTTCCCGATGGCCCAAGAGGTAGCGAAGAATTATCACTTTGAAGCCATAGTGCCAGTCTCGGCGGAAAGGGGAACGCTCTTAGAAGATTTAGTTGACGAGATTAAGAAACTCTTGCCACCTTCAATGCCCTTTTATGATCCAGACGCCTACACGGATAAATCCCCGCGGTTTATGGCTTCAGAAATTATCCGCGAGAAAGCCTTCCGTTTCTTAGGCGAAGAGCTCCCCTACGGAATCGCTGTTGCCATCGAAAGCTGGAATGAAGATGAGCACGAGATTGTCATTGAGGCAACGGTTTACGTGGAAAGAGAAAGTCACAAAGCGATGGTAATTGGCGAAAAAGGCTCAAAACTCAAAGAAATCACTTACCTTGCACGCCGTGACATCATGATTGCCCTACAGAAGCCCGTGCAAGTGCACATTTGGGTACGGGTAAAACGTGGGTGGAGTAACGACCAAAGGGCACTAACGAGTCTTGGGTATGACAACTACGGCTAGCTTAGATTCTCTAAAGGCAGAAGAGGACATTATCCTTGAGACAATGCCCCTCGATGCTTTGGGGCGTTTTGCTACAAAAAGGGAAGAAACCTACCTTAGTGCGAGAGAAGAACCTGCCTTTGTTTTAACGAGTTGGCCATGGCGGGAGACTAGCCTCATTGTTTCTCTTTTCACAAAACACTATGGGCGCGTAACGGTGGTCGCAAGAGGCGCAAAAAGAGTCGCGGGGCGCTTTCGGGGGCTTCTCGATTCCTTTAGTCCACTCCTGGTGAATTTCTCTGGGAAAGGCGAAGTTAAAACGCTTACTGGTGCCCGCTGGATGGGAGGCTTAGCACCGATTACGGGCGAAGGGCTTCTTACGGGGTTTTATCTTAACGAACTCATTTTCCGTTTGATGCCAGCGGAGGTTTCTCACGCAGAGCTTTTTGAAGCCTACACGGCGACCCTCACGAAACTCTCTTACGGGAAGTGGCAGGACGCAGATAGGGCGATGCGCGAATTTGAAGTTGATCTCCTTAGACTCTGTGGTTGGGGTCAGAGGTTAGAAGAAGAAAGCGCGGGGTTTACGGGCTTTGTCCGAGCGGGAGAAATCGTAAATGCCTCAGAATATTCTCCCTATCCAGAAGAAAAACTTTTTGATGCTGCGACAGTCAGGGCTGTCTTAATGCGAGACTTTAGGGATGCGTCAACGCTAAAAGGCGCCCGCGAAATGCTTCGCCTTATTATCGAGTTTTATGCCTTAGGTGGAAAAACGCTTAGCTCCCGAAAGACACTCTCGAAGTGGCGCCGTTTTCGGGCAAGTCAAAGTTAAGAATTTAAGAAATTTTGAGGTTTTAAGGGATTTTTATGAAAGGACCGATTGTTTGCGATATTGCGGGAACCCGCCTCACAGAGGAGGATAAGCGTCGCATTGCACACCCACTAGTAGGCATGGTGATTCTTTTTACGCGTAACTATGAGAATAGAGCGCAGTTAAAGGCCTTGTGTGATGCAATTCACGCCGTAAAGCCCGGAGTCCTTATTAGCGTTGATCACGAAGGGGGCCGTGTACAGAGGTTTCGAGCAGGATTTACCGAGATTCCTGCAATGCGCACTTATGGAAAACTTTTCGAGGTAGATCCAGAACAGGCGAAGAAATCCCTAAAAGCCGCAGCCTTTGTCCTTGCAGCTGAACTTCGAGACTGCGGTGTGGACTTCACATTCGCCCCCGTCTTAGATCTCGATTGGGGACGAAGCGCAATTATCGGAGAAAGAAGTTTAGGGAAAGACCCTGCGGCAGTTGCAACTCTTGCGCGAGTTGTCTGCGAGGGTTTTGCAGCCGCTGGGATGGCGAATTGCGCAAAGCACTTCCCTGGGCACGGTTTTGCTGAGGCTGATAGCCACGTGAGCCTTCCTGAGGATTCTCGTGATGCAGAGGAGATTCTTTCTTTTGATGTCTCTCCCTACCGGGCACTTGCCGATGTTTTAGCAAGCGCCATGACTGCGCACGTTCTCTATCCGAAGTTAGACGCGGTTCCTGCTTCATTTTCTCGAAAGATTGCAGGCGATATTCTCCGAGGCGATGTCGGGTTTAAGGGCCTTCTTTTCTCCGATGACCTTTCGATGGCAGGAGCCAAGGCCGCAGGTTCTATCGTTACCCGCGCAGAGAAAGCACTTAGTGCGGGGTGCGACGCGTTGATTGTCTGTAACGACCCTGCGGCAGTGGATACGCTTCTTGCCAACCTTAAATGGGAAGAGACAGCGGAATTTACGGAACGTGCTAGGAAACTCAATCCTCGGACTTGGAAGATTCCCTTTGGGGAGCTTGCCCAAAATCCTGAATACCAAACGGCTCTCAAGCAGATGATTGTCGGTATATAGTTCTATAAAAAGGTTCGATTAGAAAAGAGAATAGAGAAGGGGAAACTCCGATGATTATCGAATCACTTTTGGATACAGATCTCTATAAGTTCACCATGATGCAAAGTGTTTTGCATCAGTTTCCAGGTGCAAAAGTCACTTACAAATTTAAGTGCAGAACGCCTGGGGTAGATCTCGCCCCCTTAGCTGGGCAACTTCGTAGTGAAATCGAGCACCTCTGTTCGCTTCGTTGCTCAGAAGAGGATTTGCAGTATCTTTCGACACTACGTTTTCTTAAAAGCGACTTCATCGACTTCTTAAGCGTTTTTCACTTAAAGACAAAGTATGTGAAGGTCGAAAAAACCGATAAGAGTGATTGCGGCCTTGCCATCACTGTTGCAGGTCCCTGGCTACACACCATCCTCTTTGAGATTCCGATTCTCGCTATCGTTAGCGAGCTCTACTACAAAAGACTTGGCATCGAACTTCCACGCGAAGAGGGGATGCGGCGATTGCAAGAGAAGATTAGCCTTGTGAAGGCTGAGCCCAATAACGAAGAGTTCAAATTAAGTGATTTTGGTACGCGACGGCGTTTCTCTCGCGATTGGCAAGAAGTGGTTTTAGAAACCCTCGTAAAAGAACTCTCAAGCGTTAACTTTACGGGAACAAGTAACGTTCTTTTTGCAAAGAAATTTAACCTCATCCCGATGGGCACGATGGCGCACGAATACCTCCAAGCTGCTCAGGCCCTGGGGCCCCGCCTTCGTGATAGCCAGCGGTTTGCCTTTGAGTCTTGGGCTAAGGAATATCGCGGTGACTTGGGGATTGCGCTCTCGGACGTCTATGGGTTAAAGCCCTTCTTGCGGGACTTCGATATGTTTTTCTGCAAACTCTTTGATGGCGTGCGGCACGACTCGGGAGATCCCTTTGCCTGGGGAGAGGCCATTATTGACCACTATAAGAAAAATAAGTGTGACCCGAAGAGTAAGACACTGATCTTCTCAGATGCCTTGACAGTCCCCGTTGCCTTGGAACTCTATCGGCGCTTCGCAGGACGCGTGAAATTGGGTTTTGGCATCGGAACGAATCTTACGAATGACGTCGGCGTTGAACCACTTAATATCGTGATGAAGATGGTAAGCGCCAATGGCTGCCCAGTGGCAAAGATTTCCGATTCTCCAGGGAAAGGAATGTGCGAAGATCCCACGTATTTGGCCTACCTTAAACAGGTCTTTGGTATCGAGGACGCAAAGTGATTAGAAAGTTCATAACTGCTTCTGTGCTCTTTGCTACGGTTTCTGCTGTTGCCTTTAACGCAGTGGCAGCAGCCTCTTCTCGGGGAAATACCACAAACGAAAGTTACGTTGAGGCAAAGAGGACTCTAGAGAAAAAGGTCTATTACGACCACCGTGTGACGCTTTATTGCGAGGCGACATTCGATAGGAGGAAAAACATTTCTCTTCCCTCTGGCTTTAAGACACCCTCAGACGAGGGACGGGCACGGCGCGTTGAGTGGGAGCACGTTGTTCCTGCGGAGAACTTCGGACGAGAATTCCTTGAGTGGAAGTATGGGAGCGACGCCTGCTTTGATGGCGGAGAGGCTTTCCGAGGGAGAAGTTGCGCCGAGAGGTCAAACCGAGAATTTCGTCTCATGCATGCGGACATGTATAACCTCTTTCCCTCCATTGGGGCTGTCAATAAACTGCGTGCGAATTACCCCTACACGGAATTCGATAAAAACATTCGCTCTACATTTGGCTCTTGCAGTATGAAGATCTATCGAGGGAAGGCAGAGCCTCCAGAAAATGCACGTGGAGAAATTGCTCGCGCGATGCTTTATATGCATTGGGCGTATCCAGAGCGCGTTAAATTGAAGGCAAAGTATCTTTCTCTTATGGAAGATTGGAATGCGCGATACCCCGTCACCTCTTGGGAGTGTACGAGAGCAAAGCGTATTGAGAGGCTTCAGGGTAACGCCAATCCCTTTGTAAAAGACCCCTGCGAAAGACTCGGCCGTTACTAGCAGACCCAAAAAAATCCCCGCCTTTTTTTCGTAAAAAGCGGGGATTAATAAAAAGAGGAAGTCTTCCTTTAGGCCTTTGAGAGTTTTTCTTCTAGAGAAGCGATGTGCTTTTCTAAACTCGCAATGGTCTTAGCCTGACTGCGAAGAAGGCTTTCCAAATGCGAGAGGCTTTCTGCATAGGGGTCTTTCTCTCCGGGGACAACACCGTAGGCGTTAAAGCGTGCGTGGCTTTTTTCGGCATCGGTTTTCTTTTCATTCACTGGCCTTGCCGGTACTCCCACAACAGTTGTATTCGCTGCCACTGGCTTTACAACAACGGCGTTCGCACCAACGATGGCATTGTCTTCGACTGTAAAGCCCCCGAGAATTTGCGCCCCAGCTCCAACGACAACGTTTTTCCCTAAGGTGGGGTGCCTCTTTTCTCCCTTCCCGAGAGAGGTGCCTCCCAGCGTTACACCGTGATAAATCGTGCAATCGTCCCCAATCTCTGCTGTCTCACCGATAACGAGACCCGAGCCGTGATCGATGAAAACACGCCTTCCAATCTTTGCCGCAGGGTGGATTTCAATCCCAGTGAGAAAGCGGGAGATTTCACTTACGATGCGGGCAAGGACATAGCAGTGTTTCCCATGTAACCAGTGCGCAAAGCGGTGAATCACAATGGCGTGAAACCCGGGGTAACAAAGCACCACTTCTAAGGGGCCGCGTGCGGCGGGGTCTTTCTCACAGATGTTTGCAAGGTCTTCACGCGTGTTTTCAAAGAAAGACATTTGAGGTTCCTACTTATTTAAGAGCAAAAATTGGAGAGGAAAGGTAGCGAGCCCCAGTATCTGGCATGAAGGCGACGATGGTCTTTCCTGCGTTTTCAGGTCTCTTTGCTAAGCGTGTAGCAACGGCAAGAGCGGCTCCAGAACTAATTCCAAGGAGGACACCTTCCGTGCGAGCGATTTCCTTTGTGGCTTCAAACGCTTCTTCGTTTGTCGCTGTGAGGAATTCATCAACAACTGTTTTATCAAGATTCTCAGGGATGAAGTTCGCCCCAATGCCTTGAATCGCGTGTGGGCCTGCGTGTCCTTCTGTGATTAAGGGAGAAGAGGCAGGTTCTACTGCCACAACGTGAATTGCTGGGTTCTTTGACTTTAGGTAGCGCGCTGTGCCACTTACGGTGCCACCAGTGCCAAAGGTCGCTACAAAGATATCCACTTTTCCATCAGTGTCACGCCAAATTTCAGGCCCAGTGGTCTTTTCGTGAACTGCGGGGTTGGCAGGGTTTTCAAACTGCCCTGGGACAAAGACATTGGGAATTGTTCTTTTGAGTTCCTCTGTTTTCTCGATAGTGCCCTTCATCCCCTTTGCTCCTGGGGTGAGAACAATCTCAGCGCCATAGGCGGCAAGAAGAGCGCGGCGCTCCACGGTCATCGTATCTGGCATCACAAAGATGGCGCGATACCCTTTCGCGGCAGCGATTGCGGCAAGGCCAATACCTGTGTTTCCGCTTGTGGGTTCAATGATGACTGCGCCTGGTTTTAAGAGCCCTCGCGCCTCAGCATCCTCGATCATCGACATTGCCGCGCGGTCTTTGGCGGACCCTGTTGGATTAAAGTATTCGAGCTTTGCCAGTATCGTGGCAGAGAGTGCGTACTTTTTCTCCCAAAGCGCGAGATGCAAAAGTGGGGTGTTCCCAATTAAGTCTGTAATGTTTTGTGCGATTTTCATAAGAGAAATTCCTTTTAGTAAATGTTTTTCTTAAGAGGGCACGTGTTTTATTTGGGTCGCATAAAAAAACCTCGGCTTAAGACGCGTGTCCCCGAGGTTTCTTTCTGTGTGGGCTAGTTATTAAAAAATGTTTTTTTATTTGCTCGCACGAATAGAAACGGGAACGCCATTTCTAATGCACGGACAACAACAGAGGATAGAAGCCAGAAGTAGGGCTTCTTTCGCTTCCTTTATTGTTATATCCATGCTTTTCATGCGAAAAAATCCTTTTTTTGTAAGTTAGCCACTTGTTAACTTTCTTAAATCGAGAGAAAGTCTATGGAGTAATTCCCTGTAGTTCAATAAGGGAATTGCCTTTTTGTAACGACTTTTCTTAGGATTTTGTCTTAGATGGACTGCAAAAAGGCATGCGTCTCTCTCTTTAGTGGGAAAGAAAAGTTGCGCTGGCCTTGAAAGCCGTGTACTGTGCACGTATTGGTTACCCCGAAATGGGGGATAACCTTTGTAGATAAAGACGGAGTCCATTCAAAATGGAAAAACGCGAAAGCATTTGTGAATCGACATCAATCGATTCTTTAGACTCTAGAGAGATTTCTCTCTCTAGTGTTTTTGCGTTCTCCGCTCGCTTTCTAGATTCTCTTAAGAACGTAGCAGTCGCCCTCGTAGCAGCAGCCGCATCCGCAGCAGCTGCAGCACTCGCATGCGCAGCAGCAGCAAGCAAAACCGAAGGCTGTGATGTTCCGATACTGAGGATAGCAAGGACTTAAAAGAAAGCGGAACTCCAAACAAAAGAACACAAGCCTTCGGTGAAAGAAAAACACCGGAGGCTTTTTTAATGCTTTTTAAAAAGATTTAACCCACGAAAATGAAGGCAAACGCCATGAGAGAAGAAAAGAAAAACGTATTGGACTTTCCGATGATTCGCCCCGTACCTTACATGGGTGTTATTTGGGTCAATCACAAGGCAGCTCAGTTGGGTTACGTGCCAGGGAATCCCGATTGGTGCAACTTGGGGCAGGGGCAGCCTGAGGAAGGAGAGATCGCCGGTGCCCCAGAACGCCTTAAGCACCTTGATTTAGTGGAGTCCGATTACGCCTATGGGCCCGTTGGCGGAACGTTAGAACTTCGCCAATCTGTTGCCGGCATGATGAATCGCCTTTATCGCAAAGGAAAGGTAAGCCAATATGGTCCCCAAAATGTGACGGTTGCCTCAGGGGGCCGCATTGCCTTACTTCGCTTCTTAAGCATCTTAAGCACAGAAGCAAAAGTTCTCATTCGTAACCCTGACTACTCAGCCTACGAAGATCTCTTGGGTTACGAACTCGGTCGCTTGGAAGTTTTCTTGGAACATACGGGGGAAAAAGAGGGTTTCACAGTTTCTCCAGAAAGGCTTCGCACTCTTGCGAAAAGTGAGGGGATCAACACCTTCCTTCTTTCCAATCCGAGTAATCCAGCGGGTTCTATTGTCCGTGGCAAGGCACTAAAAGAATACTGTGAAATTGCCCGTAAAGAAGGTGTGCTTCTTGCCTTGGATGAGTTTTACTCACACTACATTTATGAAGATGGCGAGGGGAAAGAGCCTTCCGTGAGTGCTGCGCGCTATGTTGAGGATGTTGAAGAAGACCCCGTTGTGATTTTCGATGGCCTCACAAAGAATCACAGGTATCCAGGTTTTCGCGTGAGTTGGATTGTGGGACCAAGCCGCGTTATCGAAGCGATTAATAGAGCGGCAAGTGCTCTCGATGGTGGGGCGAGCGTTGCGATGCAGCGGCTTGCCGTTTTGGCTCTTGAGCCCGCGCGCTTTGATGCGGAAACTCGTGCGCTTCGTTGTTGCTTTAAAGAAAAACGCGATTACGTCTTAGGGCGGCTTGAAGCGATGGGAATTCATGTTCCAAATCCTCCAGAGGGAACGTTTTACATTTGGGCGGATATTTCTGACTTACCGGAATCAATCAACAACTGTGATGCGTTTTGCCTCGCGGCGCTCGAGAGCCACGTACTTACAATTCCTGGCCGTTTCTTTGACATTAATCCTAAGCGGGAGAAGGGAGCGCCTTCTACGATGGCGCAGTCAATTCGCTTTTCTTTTGGCCCCAGAATGGAGGTTTTAAAAGAGGGGCTTGATAGGATTGAAGCCCTTATTCGAGAGAGGCGAGAAGTCGAGGAGGCCGCCTAAAGTGTCCGATTTTTGAAGATTTAGAGGCTTTCTAAAGATTTCTTAAGGAATTTCAATACACAGGGAGAGCAAAGTTGTTATACTCGCTCTCCTTTTTCTTTTTGATTATCAACGCATTTTATGAGTTTTGATCTTTCCACGTTTATTTTCTTAGTTGTTTTGATTTTCTTAAACGGGGTTTTTGCAATGAGCGAGATTGCGCTTGTTGCAAGTCGTAAGGCGCGTCTTACGGTTCTAGCCGATGAGGGAGATGAGCGCGCCAAAACCGTGATGCGTATTCAGGGCGAACCAACGCGGGCCTTCTCTACCATTCAGGTCGGTATTACCTCGATTGGCATTCTCTCGGGTATTGTGGGTGAGTCCGCTCTCTCAGAACCCATTAGCAATGTGCTCGTGGGTTTCGGGTTGGACGAAGAGATTGCACGCCTCGCAGGTCTTGCTATTGTCGTTATTCTTGTGACGTATTTTTCTATCGTCTTAGGGGAGCTCGTCCCGAAGCGCTTGGGACAGAGTCGCGCGGAGGCTATTGCCTGCCGCATCGCGAAGCCCTTGCAGTTTTTCTCCTTCTTGATGGCTCCATTCGTGAAACTCCTTGCGGTTTCAACGGAACTCGCTTTAAAGCCCTTCGGTCTTGAGAAAGAAAAGAAAGACGATATGACAGAAGAGGAAATCCACGCGCTCTTAGAGGAGGGCGAGGAGAGTGGCGCTATTGAAGAAAACGAAAGCGACATGGTGAAAAACGTCTTCGGCTTAGACGATAGACTTGCTGCGACAGTGATGACACCAAGGTGCGATATCGAATACATTGACCTTGAAGACCCCTTGGAAGATTGCATTGCGAAGATTCTCACCTCTTCTCGCTCTCGTGTTGTTGTTGTGAAGGGGGGCTTCTCGCACGTCTTAGGTTACTGCACAACACGCGCCATCCTGCGGCAGATTATCAATAAGGAAAATCTCGACATCGCAAAGTGCATCTCCGAAGTTATCTACGTGCCTGAGTCCATCACAAGCCTTGAACTTCTTGAACGCTTTAAGGCGACAAACGCCCCACAGGCGCTTGTCGTAGATGAGTACGGTGAGGTTGTGGGTCTTGTCACACCGCGCGATCTCTTGGAGACAATTGCAGGAGAATTTAAGCCCGAGGGTAACGATGAACCCGATGCCCTGTCTCGCCCTGATGGCTCTTGGGTTTTAGATGGAACAATTGCAGTTCCTGAATTAAAGGACGAATTAGAAATCGAGGAACTTCCAGAAGAGGATAGTGCCCACTACAACACGCTCGCCGGGATGTTGATGCTCCTACTAGAACGTGTTCCGCGTTTAGGCGATGTTGTTGTTTGGGGAGGGTGGCGTTTTGAAGTGACATCGATGCAGGGACTACACATCGATAAAGTCATTGCAAAACGCATTGGCTCTGATGCAAATCAGACAGTAAATAGTAAGAATCTTGAGAGAAAATAAGCTCCTAATTAAAAAAGTGATTCTTTTTCAGTACAATAGCGGGCATTCATTAAGGGGAACTTTTAAAAAATGAGTACAGAAACCATCGATAGCCGTTTCACAGAAGTCGTCATCGGAAAGTCCACAATTACAAAATCCGTGCTTGCCGAAGCCGTCATGGAACGCATTCACTGCACCCATGCCGATGCTATGGAAATCGTTGATGTCATCTTCGATGAGATGCTTGATGCGATTAGTAAGGGTCGGGATTTGAAATTCTCAAATTTTGGTACTTTTGAGTTGCGTGACAAGAAGGCGCGTCCGGGAAGAAACCCCCGCACACTCGTCGATCACGAGATTCAGGCACGCCGTGTTGTGATCTTCACGCCTTCTCCTCTGATGCGTGAGGCCACAAGGGAGCTGAAGGGAGCAGGAGCTCTTGCAGCGGCTGCGGCGAAATAATTTTTAAAGATTTCTGAAAGACAAGTATCCGGTTAGGAGCCTCAAACTCTTAGCCGGATTTCTTTTTTACCGTAAAACGTAGGCGTAACGCCTAAGTTTTGGAGAAATTTCATCTAGCATCGAAAGGGTCTTTTCAATGAAGAGTTTTCGCGTTGTCGTGGCAAGCCAATCAATCGTCTCCGAGTACTCCTCTCTACCCAAGACCCACATGCGTCGCGCCACAGAGTCTTTTCCAGGGACAGGTCCCCAATTCACAGTTTTCGCAAAAGCGCCGCCGCACCAAAGGTTTGTAGGCGGCAGAATGGACCA
>CAZHBC010000032.1:0-4796 GCA_964530715.1 uncultured Sutterella sp.
AGCGCAACCTTGCCAAGGTTGAGGTCGCGAGTTCGAGACTCGTCTCCCGCTCCATTCTCTTTCTTCCCTTGAAATAAATTTCTATCTTCCCTCGGGGAAAGATGCCACGGGGAATTTGTATACATTTCTCTATTTTGAATTCTTTCAAAAATATATTTTCTTCTTGCGCTAAAATCCGCAGATATCTTGTTTAATCAAAGAACGAATAGCTTGGGTCTGCACATGAGTAACACTCAAAACAAACCGACTTTTGAAGAAGCAATCGCCGAATTAGAGAACATCGTTGAGTCGATGGAATCCGGTAAGTTGACATTAAATGAGTGCGTAGAGAAGTATCAACGCGGTGAGAAACTCGCAGGTGTCTGTAAGGATGCCCTAGAGGCCGCAGAGAAGAAACTACAGGTTCTTGAAAAAGATGGCACTCTTTCCGAAGCCCATGAAGAGGATGCTGTTCCCTTTTAGTCCTTATGTCCATGAAGTCAATTTCCGAGCACGTCTTTGATCGAGCAGCATTTGAGGTTTGGGCGAATCCCTTGCGGGCCGCTCTTGAAGAAGATGCCGCCAAAGTCCTCCAAACAGATGACGCCCGTTACGCTACGCTTGTTTCTGCGATGAACTATGCAGTCACAGGCGGGGGAAAGAGGATCCGAGCACTATTGAGTCACGCAGCAGGGGCTTTAACGGGCGGCAAAACATCAGACTTACGTCGCGTTGCTTTAGCCCTTGAATTCGTGCACGCCTATTCTCTCATTCACGACGATCTCCCTTGCATGGATAACGACACGTTGCGTCGTGGAAAACCAACCTGCCACGTGAAGTTTGGCGTAGGCGAGGCGATGCTTGCAGGAGACGCTTTGCAGCCTGAGGCCTTCTTACTTCTCACAGATTTAGATATTACCGAGGCCGCAAGACTCAAAATCCTCACTACCTTTGCTAGAGCCTGTGGTAGGGATGGCATGTGTGGCGGCCAGGCTATTGACCTTGAGCACGTGGGAAAGCAGGTAGATCTCTCGCTACTGCGTGAGATGCACAGTAAAAAGACGGGTGCTCTCATTACTGCCGCAATTATGATGGGTGCTCTTTGTGGCGAGACGGAGAAATTCCAAAGAGCAGAGCCATCTCTTCGGAAATTTAGTTCCGCCATGGGTTTAGGTTTTCAGGTGGTTGATGACATCTTGGACGTCACTTCAACTGCAGCCACCTTAGGTAAAACCGCAGGAAAAGACGCAGAAAACAATAAGCCCACGTACGTTTCACTTATCGGGCTTGAAGCCTCTGAGAAACTAGCCCAAGAAACATTAAAAGAAGCGCTAAGCGCCCTCGAGGTGCTTCAAGAGGAGGGGTTTGACGCCACCTCTTTAGTGCACCTTGCTGACTTAGCTTATTACATGATTGGAAGAACGAAATGACATCTGGTGCGCTTTTGAATTCGATTGATAGCCCTGAGGATTTGCGCAAACTTAAAACGGCGGATCTCCCCGAGCTTGCCTCTGAGATTCGTTCTTACATCATTGAGTGTGTAAGTAAGACAGGCGGCCATCTCTCGAGTTCCTTAGGAAGTGTTGAACTCGCCATTGCTCTTCACTATGTCTTTAACACGCCAGACGATAAGCTTGTTTGGGACGTAGGCCACCAGGCCTATGCGCATAAGATTCTCACAGGGCGTCGAGAGGCTCTAAAACACATTCGTCAGTACAAGGGAATCTCGGGATTTCCGAAGATTTCAGAAAGTGAGTACGACGCGTTTGGAACGGCGCACTCATCGACTTCCATTTCGGCCGCTCTCGGTATGGCCGTAGCCTCCCACCTTGAAGGGCACGATAAGCGTTGGCATATCGCTGTGATTGGCGATGGAGCACTCACAGGCGGCATGGCAAGCGAAGCCCTTGATCACGCCGGAGACTATAAGGATGGCGTGCGGCTCCTCATTATCCTTAATGACAATAATTGCTCGATTTCTCCACCCGTTGGGGCTCTCTGCGGCCACTTGGGTAAGCTTGTGAGTACAAGCCACTTCTGGCGGATGCGAAATTTTGGTAAGAGCCTTTTAAAGAACACGCCGCTCTTGCATGAACTTGCTAAGCGCATGGAAAAGCAGACCGTGAACTTTTTAAGCCCACCGTCTTCGATCTTTTCTACTTACGACTTAAATTACTTTGGACCGATTGATGGGCATGACGTTGAGGGGCTCGTTCGGATGCTTAGTAAACTCCGCGACCTCGAAGGCCCCATGGGTCCTATTGTCTTACACGTTACAACCGTTAAGGGTAAGGGCTATGCCCCAGCAGAGGCTGACCCCACGACCTATCACGGGGTCTCTCCCTTTGATCCAGCAAAGAAGATTCTCCCGAAGACAGATCCCTTGCACCCAACCTACACAGAGGTTTTTAGTAAGTGGATCTGTGATATGGCGCGCGTTGATCCCATGCTCTACGCAATCACGCCTGCAATGCGTGAGGGCAGTGGCTTAGTCGAATTTGAAAAAGAATTTCCAGACCGCTATCGGGACGTTGCCATTTGCGAGCAACATGCTGTGACCTATGCTGCAGGTCTTGCTTGCGAAGGGATTCATCCCGTTGTTGCGATTTACTCTACATTTGCGCAGCGCGCCTACGATCAAATCCTCCACGACGTAGCGCTACAGAACCTTCCTGTCACATTTGCTATCGACCGTGCAGGTCTTGTGGGCGCAGATGGCGCCACACACCACGGTGCCTTTGATATCGCCTACCTGAGAAGTATGCCCAATATGACGATTATGGCGCCTAGCGATGAAGCGGAGTGTCGGAAGATGCTTACCACAGCAGTGAAGTTGGGGAGCCCTGCGGCGGTCCGTTACCCGAGGTCAAAGGGGATGGGTGTCGACGCAGGAGAGGGCTTTGAAACGCTTGAAATTGGCCGCTCTCGCACACTCCTTAAAACGACGCAAGCAGCTCCTGGTCGCGTTGCAATTCTTGCCTTCGGTTCTATGGTTAAACACCTTTTGCCTGTTGCAGAAAAACTGGGGGCAACGCTTATTGATATGCGCTTTGTTAAGCCCTTGGATGAGAAGGTGATTCTCAAATGCGCGAAGAGCCACGATTTGATTGTCACAGCTGAGGAAGGCGTCGTCGCTGGGGGCGCAGGGAGCGCTGTCCTTGAAGTTCTCGCACGTGAAGACCTTTTAATTCCAACGCTTCAGATTGGTCTACCGGATAGATATATCTTACAAGGGAGCACGATGGAATTATTCGTCGATGCGGGAATTGACGCTGAGACCGTAGAAAAACAGATTAGAAAACGTTTGCTTAAACTGGGGAGAAAAGCAAAATGACTGATATCCAAACCAATGTCGAATTAAAAGACAAAAATACCTTACGTGTGCCTGCAAAGGCAAGGTACTATGCCGAGTTCACGACACTAGATGAATTAAAAGCGATTCTCAAAGATCCAAAATTTGCGACGATGAAGCGCTTTATCTTAGGTGGCGGTTCGAATACGGTCTTCACAAAAGACTTTGATGGCTTGATTCTTCATTCCATTAATCGCATGGTTGAGATCCTTGAGGATGATGAGGAGAAAGTTGTTCTTAAGGTTGGTGCTGGAATGGACTGGTCGCACTTTGTCCGTTCGATGGTGCAACGCAAATGGACGGGGCTTGAGAACCTCTCTGGGATTCCAGGGACAGTAGGAGGAGCGGCTGTAGGTAACATCGGTGCCTACGGCACAGAAGCTTGCGACAGAATCGTCTCAGTTACCTGCTATGACCCGAAGACAGACACTGTTAGAGAAATCCCGTGTAAGGACTGCGCTTACGAGTATCGCACAAGCTACTTTAAGACAGAAGAGGGGAAAGACCTCATTATTCTTTCTGTGAAATTCTCTCTTTCGAAAGTCTACGTGCCAGTGCTCCGTTACAAGGCATTGGTTGAGAGTTTGCGGTATTGCTCTCAGAAGATGATGACCCCTGCGGTTGTCGCATCCGAAGTGATTGCCCTCAGAAAGAGAAAGCTCCCAAGCCTTAACCGTTTAGGAAGTGTCGGTAGCTTCTTTAAGAATCCGATTCTCCCTCGTATGCAGGGGCGTCGGCTCTTGGAAAACTACCCAGATGCTTCATCACATCGTATGACCTCGGGGCGCTTGAAGGTTTCTGCGGCTTGGTTAATTGACACGGCTCGCATGAAAAATAAGAAGTGTGGAGACGCTCACGTTTATCGTAAGCAGCCGCTTGTGCTTGTTAATGCAGGAAACGCTACGGGTGAGGACATCATGAAAGTTGCCGACATGATTGCTCAAGGTGTGCGGCATCGCTTTAACATTGTCCTAGAGCCTGAGCCCGTGATTTTGTAATTCCTAATGGGCTTTAGAGTTAAATGGGGTGCTTAAAGAGATTTTCTTGGCACCCCAAACTTTTTATTTCTTAGAAAACGCCTTGAAATCTTCTCCTTCAGGCCACGCGATAAGGGCGTCGTGGTTTTCCGTTTCAATCGCTTCTGGCCCGATTCGGGCTGTGTTCACTGCGTAATTTAACTTCGCATAAAGAGCGGGAATCTCGTTTTCGAGAATGCCTTGGGCGTGCCGCGGATTTTCTTCTAAAAGAGAAATTGCCTTTGAGAGGGTTTCTTCTGCATCCGCGAGTGTATCTTTGAGCCAATCTGTGTCGATGGCTTTTTCTTTTTTTGTTGGCATATTTTGTGGGTTTTCTTTAAGTTCTTCTTCTGCGTTTTGAGTGCAATTTAACGCCAGTAGTTACAATGACACAAAGCATAAAGGATTTTCCTCTTTAAGGAGCGTGTTCGATGTCCTCTTCAAGCATC
>CAZHBC010000032.1:4896-10469 GCA_964530715.1 uncultured Sutterella sp.
AAGCATAAAGGATTTTCCTCTTTAAGGAGCGTGTTCGATGTCCTCTTCAAGCATCGGTGAAGTATTCGTTGTCACAAATTTCGGTGAGAGTCATGGGCCAGCAATCGGTTGCGTCATTGATGGCTGCCCACCGGGACTAGAACTCACGGAAGAAGATATCGACCGAGAGCTTGAGAGAAGGCGCCCTGGAAAGACGCGCTTTGTAACGCAAAGAAATGAAGCAGATAAGGTGGAGATTCTTTCTGGCGTCTATCAGGGAAAAACGACAGGGACTCCTATCGCACTCTTAATTCGTAACACCAATCAGAGAAGTTCAGACTACGCAGCGATTAGTACCGCTTTCCGTCCTTCACATGCAGACTTCGGTTACTTTGCAAAGTTTGGAATCCGTGATCCTCGCGGGGGAGGGAGATCTTCCGCCCGACTCACTGCGCCTACAGTAGCAGCTGGTGCGGTTGCAAAGAAGTGGTTAGCAAAAGAGTTGGGTGTCAATATCCGCGCTTGCGTAACACGGATTGGAGAAAGAGAAATTCCCTTTGAAGATTGGAAGTACGTAGGTGAAAATCCATTCTTTCTAGCCAACGCGTCAGAAACTAAAGAAATCGAAGCCTATCTTGATTCTATTCGAGAAGCGAAAGATAGCGTGGGAGGAGAAATCCTCATTGAAGCTACGGGCGTGCCAGCGGGTCTCGGTAACCCTGTCTACGGAAGGCTTGATGCAAAACTTGCCTACGCCGCGATGGGAGTCAATGCCGTAAAAGGCGTTGAAATTGGCGACGGGTTTGACGCCGCGGCAAAGCGGGGAAGTGAAAACGCTGATGAGATGCTTCCTACGGATGAACTTTTTAAGACTAATCACGCTGGCGGCATCTTGGGCGGTATTTCCACGGGAGCCGCGATTCGTATGCGTGTTGCCTTGAAGGCAACGCCTTCGATTGCACAACCCTTAAAGAGCGTTGACGAAACGGGTGCAGCCGTCGAAGTCCTTACAAAAGGTCGGCACGACCCCTGTGTAGCATTGCGCGCCGCTCCGATTTTAGAAGCTGTTGTGGCTCTAACACTTATCGATGCAGCACTTTTACAGCGCGCACAGTGCGGTAATTTGGGCTTTAGAGGTTTCCCAGCCGAGAAGTAAATCCATTTTAAGGGGGCCTCTTTTAAATTCCCCGTAAAAAACAACCTCCCGAATTTCTTCTAGGAGGTTGTCTATTTAGGACTCTATGTTATAGAAGCCCTTTAGGATTGGCCTTCAGTCTTGGTGTGAACCTGAATAAGCGGTTCATCGCTTAAGGGTTCAAGAACAGGGCGAGGTCTTCCTGGGTACTTCACGGGCTCGTAAGACGGCGCTGTTGCAAGACCAGGCTTTGTGGAAACCTGCGTGAGTCCTGCCTTCTTGAGGTTTTCTTCCAAGCCATCTGCAATACTGTGAGCGGGTTTTGCAGCTTCTTTGGGCTCTTCAGCAGGAACTTCTTTTGCGGCTTGAGCCTCAGGGGCTTCTACGGCGTCAGAAGTTTCTTTTTCTGCCGTTTGAGGAGTAGCTTCTTCCTTCGCAGGAGACTCAGCTGCGGCTTCAGTTTGCGGATTGGTCGCGGCGACTTCTACCTTCTCCTGAGCCTTAGCCGGACGACGACGTCTCGGACGGCGACGGCGGCTTTCACTTTCAATCATAGGTTCTGCGTCGTTTTCTGGCGCATCGGTTGCAACATCTTCCGCAGTTTGAGGAGCGGCGCTTTCTGTTACTTCCGAGGTTTTCTCTTCAGTAGCTGCGACGGCATCCTTCACGGCGACGTGGCGCGGTTTCTTCGCACGTTTCGCATCGATTTTCGCAAGATCCAACTCTTTGTTGATTTCATCGATATCGATTTCGGGCTCCGCTTCGCTTTGAGGTGCGGGTTCTGCAGGAACTTCAGGTTCGGCGAAAGCTACTACTTCGGCGGGTTTCGCTTCAGCCGCGGCTTGCGGTTTCTCTTCAGTTACTTCAGGGGCAACAACGGGGTCAATGGCTTCTTTAACCTCGGAAACCTCTTTAACTTCCCCTTCCTCCGTGCCTTCAGCCTGACGACGGTTGCGGCGAGACTTTCTCTGCTGGCGGCGTTCTTCAGCACGTGTGGCATTGGCATCCTTTGCGGGACGTGCCGCATTCTGTGAAGCGGCTTCTGTCTTTTCAGAGACATTCGCAACGGTGGGTGCTGCTACGTCTTCAGATTTCTTCTGCTTTTCGCGTCTTTCCTGACGTTCGCGACGGCGTTCGTTCTTCTGAAGCCTTTCTTCGCGGGCGTTCTTGGGAGTGCGACGCTTTCCTTGGTCGCGTTTATTAGAGCCCTTCTTCTTATCCTTTGCTTCCGCGGTTTCTTCTTTCTTACCGAAACCGAAGAAAGAGAGGATAGAGTCAAAGAAGCCTTTTTCTTCTACGACGGGTTTCGCGGGTTCTTCGTGCGCCGGAGCAACATCCTTGGGGAGAATGTTCTTAATGACAGGAATCTGCTTAGCTTTCTCGGGCTTTTCTTCGGCTTTCTTCACCGCATAGGGGTCGTCGGCTACGGCGGTGAGTTCCTCAGCACGCTTGTAGCTTGCAACATCGTCATCGAGCCTTTCATCGTCGGCTCGGAGTCTTTCGATGTGATAGTGCGGCGTCTCAAGGAAAGTGTTGGGAATGAGAACGATAGGCACACGATAGCGGTGCTCAAGTTTTGTGACTTCTGCACGCTTTTCATTAAGTAAGAAGGTTGCAACGTCCACAGGAACTTGGGCGTGCAACGCACCGGTTCCTTCTTTATTTGCTTCCTCTTGCAAGATACGGAGAACCTGCAAGGCGCTCGATTCTGTGTCACGGATGACACCAACACCGTTACAGCGGGGGCAGGTGACGTGGTTGCCTTCAGAAAGAGAAGGACGAAGTCTCTGGCGGGAGAGCTCTAAGAGGCCAAAGCGACTGATTTTGCTTACCTGAACACGGGCTCTATCGGGGCGAATTGCTTCACGCATCCGCTGCTCGATAGCACGCTGATTCTTGGTATCAGCCATATCGATAAAGTCGATAACAATGAGTCCCCCAAGGTCGCGGAGTCGCATCTGACGGGCGATTTCATCTGCGGCTTCGCAGTTTGTGCGGAAGGCGGTTTCTTCAATGTCGGAACCGCGAGTGGAGCGTGCGGAGTTCACATCGACTGCGACAAGCGCCTCGGTGTGATCTATAACGATTGCGCCACCTGATGGCAGGGGCACCGTTCTCGCATACGCTGTTTCAATCTGGTGCTCAACTTGAAAGCGAGAGAAAAGCGGCGTGTCTTCTTTATAGAGCTTTACGCGCTCGATCATATCGGGCATCACGTGGCTCATAAACTGACGAGCCTGCTCGTAGATACTCTCCGTATCAACGAGGATTTCTCCAATGTCGGGCTGGAAGTAATCCCGAATTGCGCGGATAACAAGGTTACTTTCTTCCACAATGAGGAAGGGAGCAGGGTTTGCTCTCTTTAGAGCTTTGCCGTTAACTTCGCTCTCTGTTACGTAGCGGACGGATTTCTTTCCGTTAACCGTTGTTTCTAGAGCAAATTGCGGTGTTGCTGCATCTTGAATTGCTTCCCAGAGTTTCAGGAGGTAATTTAAGTCCCAATTAAGCTCTTCTAGGCTACGACCAATGCCAGCCGTGCGAGCAATCGTACTCATGCCACGGGGAACGTTGAGTTGCTCCATCGTTTCACGGAGTTCTTGTCTTTCCTCCCCTTCGATGCGGCGACTTACGCCACCACCACGGGGGTTATTCGGCATCAAAACGAGGTAACGGCCCGCAAGGCTAATGAAGGTTGTAAGAGCAGCGCCCTTGTTACCACGCTCTTCTTTTTCAACCTGAACGATGAGTTCATCGCCCTCGCTAACGGCGTCTTTAATACCAACGGTTTTAAAGTCAACGCCTTCCTTGAAGTAGGCCCGAGAAATCTCTTTAAAGGGCAGAAAGCCGTGGCGTTCCTCACCATAGTCAACAAAACACGCCTCCAGTGAGGGTTCAATGCGTGTAATGATACCTTTGTAAATATTGGACTTTTTCTGCTCTCTACCATAAGACTCAATGTCAACGTCAATGAGTTGTTGCCCGTCGACAATGCAAACGCGCGTCTCTTCAGCGTGCGTCGCATTAAATAGCATGCGCTTCAATTTAAAGCTCCCTTCTTTAAGTGCCTTTAACGTAGACACTTAATCGATACGTGCGGGTATCGCGCGAATTGCTTTCGGGTAAGAAGAGTAGAGGAGGTCTATCTTTGGCGTCTTTACGAGACGCCCCTCAGGTCGAATTTTTCCGCTCGCAGTACTGCCCGTGGTCGCCAAAAGGCGGCCAACTTGCTCGTGTTGACTGTGTCGGGAAGATAATCCCGTGGGGTAAAACTCGGTTCTCTGCTGACAAACGAAACGGACGACCTCCCGACTCCTCCTAGAAGTGGTAGGCAAAATAAATCAATCAAAAATTCAACTTCTGTCAGCACAGCGTAATCTCTTCTTGCCCGATACGCTCCTTGCGTACCTTGGCATCCGTAGCATTTTTCTTTGGCTACGGTTTGCAATGCGTCTTTTACCTTGGCGGAAACTTCAACGTTTCCTTTCTCCCCCGAAAGAACCCTCTTTGAAGTAGCTTCGCCCGAGCTTCAACGCATTACGTTTAAAATTTTTTCCTTGGCGCTCTTTGGGGACTTTTCTCAACTTCTGTGAGAAAGTTTCTTCAAAATCAAGCGCTAAATTTGCCGTTTTGGCTCGTGTTCGAATCGGTTAAAATGCCGAAACCAACACGAAAGACAAGGTTCGCCCAAAGCGGACCTCGTCTTACGGGGGCTCATTATAGACCTTAATATGGCTTCTGAGAATCAAAAAATCGTTAAAAAACCGAAAACTTCTGAGGCTTCGGCCTCGGGGGCGACCGCGACTGTTCGCTTCGTTTCGATCGATGCGGCGCACGAGGGGCAGAGACTTGATAATTTCCTTCTTAGCGCTCTTAAAGGCGTCCCAAAAAGTCATATTTATCGCATCGTCCGTTCTGGCGAAGTTCGAATCAATAAAAAACGGGCCGCTGTTACAGATCGCTTGAATTTAAACGATATTGTAAGAATTCCGCCTGTGCGGGTTTCTGAAAAAGACGATAAAACCCATGTTCCACCTTTCAAAGATGGGGAATTGAAGATTCTCTTTGAAGATAGAGATCTCCTCGTTGTCGACAAACCCGCAGGACTTGCCGCACACGGTGGTTCTGGTGTCTCTTTTGGTTTAATTGAAAGACTTCGAGCGACAAGGCCTGAGGAGACTATGCTTGAACTTGCCCATAGGCTCGATCGTGATACGTCAGGGGCAATCGTACTCTGCAAGACCCGCAAAGCCCTTGTCCGATTCCAAGAGATGATTCGTGAGGGAAAAATCGTTAAGTGTTACAGACTCTTAGTCGTTGGCGACTGGGTAAACGCAAGAGAAAATGTAAAACTCCCGCTAACGAAGTACACCCTTCCTTCTGGGGAGCGCCGTGTGAGGGTGGATAAAGAAAATGGACTTTTCTCACACACAATCTTCACACTCCTCGCGCGTTTTAAGGT
>CAZHBC010000033.1:0-10331 GCA_964530715.1 uncultured Sutterella sp.
TACGTCAGATTGAGTCTGCTGCGATTCGTAAACTTCGTAGTCCAGACTTCCAAGAGCGTTTACGCGATTATCTTGCTGTAGCCAACCAGCTCGATTAAGAAGTTAAGGAATGCCGCAAAGAGAAATCTAGCGGCATTTTTTAGCAATCCTTGCTAAAGCAATGCACGGGCTAATATTGCGATGTGAATACGGTTGTCCCGTATGCTCAGTCAGAGTCCTGAGGAAATTCACTACATACTAGAAAATCACGTTGCCATCGTAAAGGCCTGGGTAGAGTTACCGCCTGGGCCGTAAATGCCGTGCCTCCTGCCGAACACATAAAGGAAAGTGATCCCTAACTTTTGGGCGGAAGATGAGTCCTGAGTTTCTACGTTGCTTTAAAAAAACCGAAGGGTTCCCTAAGGCTACGTGTTAGAATCAAAACACATTGAATTTATTGGGGCAGTACTATGAAACTACCTCCTGTTGGGATGGATTCACTTTTGGATTTTCAAAAGGGAAATCTCTACTACGTTGATAAAACACCGTTCATTAAAACGGTTGTTCAGTACAACGCGAAGGTGTTACTGATTACGCGTCCACGGCGCTTCGGAAAGTCGCTTTTCATGGATACAATTTTTCGCTTCTTAGCGATTAATCCAGCTAAGCCAGGGAACACGGAAGTCAACGCAAAGCTATTTTCTGGACTCAAGATTTCTGAGGATCACGATTTTTGCGATGCCTATATGGGGCAGTATCCTGTCGTTTCCCTTTCATTAAAGAGTATCGAAGGACTTAATTTCACCCGGGCTTACCGGAAATTTGCCTCGTGCATTTTGGAAAGTGCAAAGTTATTTTCTTTTCTTTTGGAGAGCCCGCGATTAAATCAGAAAGACAAAGAGAAGCTCATCAAATATCAGAGTGACGAATTTTTAAAAAATCCAGAAAACCAGGATTATGCTGAGGACTACCTAAAAGATATCGTTGCTTATCTTGGAAAGCATTTCGAAAGGAAAGTCATTGTTCTTATTGATGAATATGATGTACCAATTTCCAAAGCGGCAAAAAATGGCTATTACCAAGATATGATCATGTTGATTCGCAGCTTCTTAAGCGAAGCGTTAAAACCGAATTCAGCAAATGCACCTTACCTTGAAAAGGCGATTCTCACAGGATGCCTTCGTGTGAGCAAAGAGAGTGTTTTCACTGGGTTAAACAATCCGGCAGTAAATACTGTTTGTTCATCCGATCCAACATTAACTGAGGCTATTGGATTTACGCGGCAAGAAGTCGATGCGATGCTTCGCTATTATGGACTTCACTCGCGCGCAGATGAAATTCGTCGATGGTACGATGGTTATCTCTTTGGTCAAAGTGAAATGTACTGTCCGTGGGATTTGCTCAATTTCTGCTCGGATGCAATTCGTGGTACAAATCCTCTTACGTATCAGCCACAAAATTATTGGACGAATACAAGTGGCAACGATGTTGTTGATGAATTCTTAGGATTCCTCTCTGGCGAAGAAACTGAGAAGATGCAAAAACTTGTCGATGGGGGTGAAATCGAAGTCACCATCAATGAGACGCTCAATTACGTTGATTTAAAAAACCATAACCCACAAGACTTCTGGACACTTTTGCTTTTTACAGGTTACCTAACTATTGCCAAGAGGCCAACGCAGAGCGCGAAGAGTTTTGCTTTGAGAATTCCCAATGAAGAGATTCGGGACACATTTATAAAGAGAGTGCAAGAGCGATTCTCGGCGAACAATAAGAATTTTTTGAATGATTCTCAGCAACTTGCCTTAGCATTCGTTTCTGGGGATGTTGATGCTGTAAGAATGAAATTGAAATTTCTGCTACAGCGCTTCGTTTCTATTCGGGATAGGGCAACTCGAGCTAAAGCTGAAAATTTTTATCACGGTTTTTTGTTGGGAATATTCACAGCGCTAGAAGAGTCAATTTCTGCCTTCCGTTCCAATGCGGAGGCAGGGAATGGCTATGCGGATATTCTCTTTGCCTCTGCAGATGAGAAAGTCGGCGTCATCGTCGAAGTGAAGGTTTCCGATAAGCGCGAAGGATCTATGGCAAAGGCGCAAAAGGCGTTAGAACAAATTACAGACAAGGAATACGGACAGTACTTCCAAGATTTGCCATGCAAAAAGATTTATGCCTACGGACTTGTTTTCTTTGGCAAAGACTGCAATGTTCTTGTGAAAACGCTTGAAAAATAAAGGTTGAGCGATTAAGGAATCAATCTGCAACCATAGCGAAGTTTTCCTCTGCAAGGTCTCAAACATCCTGATGGATAGGCAGAAATGCAATGGATTTTGCTTTGCGTAAAACCTCGTATTGCCCTCCCTATTGTGCAACAAGGTTTGTTGCTTGTAAAAAAAGTTAAAAAAGCCCTCATATTTTCCATATAAAGCAATAAACTACGGCTGACTTATTTTTGGCAGTTTTTTGTATCTAGGCAACATCGCATGCAGCACAGTCTTCCCTTGATTTCCACATTGGCAATTGCCTTTGGACTTGCCCTTGTTTTTGGCTATTTTGCCGAACGAATCAAAGTTCCCGCTCTCGTGGGTTACCTCCTTGCGGGCATTATGTGTGGTGCCCATACGCCAGGGCCCGTTGCGGATATGGAACTCGCAAGCCAACTCTCTGAGATTGGCGTCATGCTTCTGATGTTTGGCGTGGGATTGCACTTTTCCCTATCTGACCTCCTGCGTGTAAAAAACATTGCTGTCCCTGGCGCAGTGCTACAGATGTCTATTGCAACAGTGCTTGGAGCACTTTTTGCAACCGAGGTTTGGCATTGGACCTTCGGACAGGCACTTGTCTTCGGTTTGTGCTTATCGTGCGCATCGACAGTTGTGCTTCTTAAAGCCCTAGAACTTCACGGTCACTTAAAGACTGTTGATGGACAGATTTCCGTCGGTTGGCTTGTTGTAGAAGATATCGCTACTGTCGTTATCCTCGTTTTGCTTCCTCCTGTTGCCCAAATCATTGCAGGAGGCACAGGTGGGCAGGCGATGAGCGTAGGGGAGACGCTTTGGATTGTTGCTTCAACGCTCTTGCGTGTTGTTGCCTTCGTCGCTCTGATGCTCGTTGTGGGGCAAAAGTTCATTCCGTGGGCACTCTTACAGATTGCAAAGACCGGGTCTCGTGAACTCTTTACGCTTTCGATCCTGGCTTGCGCAATTGGTGTTGCTTTTGGCGCGGCGCTTGTCTTTGATGTGAGCTTCGCTTTGGGGGCGTTCTTCGCTGGCATGGTGATGCAAGAAAGTAAGTTTGCGCACCGTGCGGCAAAAGACTCTATGCCACTACAGGATGCCTTCTCGGTCCTCTTTTTCGTTGGCGTCGGGATGATGCTCGATTGGCATGTGCTTATCACAGACCCCGTGGCAATTCTTTGCATGTTGGGAATTATTATCTTTGGTAAGGGAATCACGGCCTTTTGCCTTGTGCACGCGATGAAGTATCCGCTACACACCTCTTTAACGGTTGCGGCAGCCTTAGCGCAGATCGGAGAATTCTCTTACATCCTAGCGGCCCAAGGTATCGCTCTTAAGCTTGTGGATACGCATCTTATGAGTATGATTGTTGCGGCTTCGATTCTTTCCATCGCATTGAACCCCTTTGTCTTTAAGGCAATGCCAACAGTGCGTAAATACCTCTTACGCTACTTTGGGTGGGCAAGGTCAGCGGCGATGATCACGGACCGGTACTCGGAACTGCCGCGTGAGACAGATCGCCGTTTCCTCTCCGGGCAGACGGTTCTCGTTGGAACCTGTGCTGTGAATGAGGCGCTCGCAACGACACTTGCTTCTAACGGTGTTCCCTTCGTGAGTATTGTGGAAAACGCCGAACAGGCTGAAGCAATGCGTAAAAAGAAGGAAGCCGTGATTACGGGCGATGCAACCGACCCCATGGTTCTTGTGCAGGCGCATATCTTCACAGCCTCTATGCTTGTTATTTCCGGGGTTGACTCCGTTTCTGCGCTAAAAGTTGCAGAAAGCGCTAAGCAACTCAATCCTTCGCTTAAAATCCTCATTAGAGCAGAACAAAGTGCCTTCACTGAGCACCTCGCGCAGAGCAATGCTGGCGAGTTGCTCTATGATACGGAAGCTGTAAGCGATACACTTTATCGCCATATTCTTGCGCACTATGTGAAAGAGTCTGGTGAAGATGAGGACGAAGAAGTCGAGGATAAGGCGTAGAAACCCCCTTGAAGACCTTCTTTCGGCAAAAAAAGAAGCTAGGGAGAATTGAGAAATGGAACTAAGCATTACGACCTGTTGGTTAATTGCCGCAGTCGTTTTGGGGCTCTCAGAACTACTTGTTGGGACGTTTTATCTTTTGCTCCTAGCGATTGGTGCTCTTTGCGGGGCGCTCGTGAGTTTCTCTGGGATGGGACTATCCGCACAGTGCTTTACTGCCGCTGTGGTAATTCTCGTCGGGGGAATCTTCCTTGCGAAGTTTCATGCGAAGAGAAAGAGGGAAGAAAAGCCCACAGAAGTTGATAATCTCGATATCGGTCAGACGGTTACTGTCACCAGTTGGAAAGAAGATAGAACTGCGAGTGCGACGTATCGAGGCGCCTCTTGGCAGGTCGTTGCAAAAGAGGGCGTAGATTTGGTTCCAGGAACCTTTAAGATTGTTGAAGTGCGTGGTTCAAAACTCGTTGTCGCACCGAGCGATAAACATTAAAGAAAGAAATTCAAGAAAGAAATTCAAAAAAATTGCCTTAGGAGAAAACCATGAGCGGAATGCTGGTTGTTTCTTTGATTTTGTTGGTAGTGGCAGCGGTGTTTGCCTTTCAGAGCGTTGCAGTTGTCCCACAGCAGACCGCTTGGGTTGTGGAGCGCTTAGGGAAATTTCACGCCGTGCTAAATCCAGGACTTAATTTCATCATCCCCTTTATCGATCGCATTGCTTATAAGCATAGCCTAAAGGAAGTTCCGCTCGATACACCGAGTCAAGTCTGCATCACAAAGGACAACACACAGTTAACCGTAGATGGAGTCTTGTACTTTCAGGTTACCGACCCACAGAGAGCAAGTTACGGAACGAGTAACTACATTGTTGCTATCACACAGCTCGCTCAAACCACCCTGCGTAGCGTCGTCGGTCGTATGGAACTCGATAAGACCTTTGAAGAGCGTGACATCATTAACCGCGATGTCGTTTCCGCAATTGATGAAGCGGCTCTTAACTGGGGTGTGAAAGTCCTCCGTTATGAAATTAAAGACTTAACACCTCCAGCTGTGATTCTCCAAGCAATGCAGCGGCAGATTACCGCTGAGCGTGAAAAGAGAGCTGTGGTCGCTGCCTCAGAAGGTCGTAAGATCGAGCAGATTAACCTTGCTACCGGTGCTCGAGAAGCCGCCATCGCGAAGTCTGAAGGTGAAAAGCAAGCTCAGATCAATCAAGCTGAAGGCCAAGCCTCCGCAACGCTTTCCATTGCAACGGCTACGGCTGAAGCGTTGCGGCGCGTTGCAGAAGCAACAAACGCCCCAGGCGGCATGAACGCTGTGAACCTTCAGGTCGCAGAGAAGTACGTTGAAGCCTTCGCCAATATCGCAAAGCAAGGGAACACTCTCGTTGTACCTGCGAACCTCGGGGACCTCGCAACACTTATTTCCTCTGCGATGACGATTGTGAATTCGAATAAGGACAATAAGAAACTACCGACACCTAAGGCATAAAGGGAAAGTCCCTTACAGGTTTTAAATTCAGTAGAGAAGGCAACGAGTGGATTACTATGGTAGAAGAAGAAAAGCGGGTTAAGCACAATCTATCGGATGCTCACGTTATCTATCAACTCTGCTTTGAATTCTTAGAGATGCAGGTTGATGTGGCTGACCGCTTTGCCCGAGGAACTATCACGGAAGAAAAGGCGCAACATCAGGTTGCAGACACTTTGCAGTGGATGGCTTGGACCTTAGGGGGAGAAAATCCAGATTTCACTCCGAAACCCAATTGGAGTGGCGCTCCCTTGGGGCGTCACTTACGGTGCGTTTTCGCTAAAGACCTCATTGCCCTTGAGGAGGATTCAGGAGACCTCTTTAAAGAGGATGAAGCCGTGATTGTCTACGCCATG
Source organism: uncultured Sutterella sp. (assembly GCA_964530715.1). Classification (GTDB taxonomy): domain Bacteria; phylum Pseudomonadota; class Gammaproteobacteria; order Burkholderiales; family Burkholderiaceae_F; genus Duodenibacillus. The sequence continues at coordinate 6,086 of CAZHBC010000033.1, forward strand.
TGTCGTTTTTCCACGGATGTTCAAGATCTCCTTTGCCGCTTTCAGAACCATGACACCGATATGGCAGAAAAAGACGCTAGGGCGTATCACGATCTGTGCCTAAAGTGGACAAGGATTCTCACGAATGAACCGTTTGAGAATCCTAAGAGTGAAGGATAGGGGAGACTCAAGATGCCATGCCCTGCGTCTAATTCTCGCTGTTCTTGCGATTTTTCGACGCGAGCTCCTTTGAAACCCAATCTCTCATCGATTGAAGTTGTTAGTGACATTTTCTATAAAGCTGCTCGTAAAGCCGCTCAGCGTTACGCAGAATTGGCTTCAGGGACGATGAGCCCAGAGGAAGTCACGGCGGCCCAGGCGCGTCTTACCGATTGGATTGGTGCCACTTTCTCTGGCGGCAATCGCCACTATGCGAGTTCCGAGGATTGGAACCCGCGGGGGCTTGCGGAATTCGCAAGGGGATTTGTAGCGGAGGAAATTCGGGAAAAATTTGGGTCCGTTCCGAGGGAAGATACGGAAGTTGTCTTTGCACTTTCGCGTCTATATGTGAAGGACCTAGAAGGTGCAATAGAAAGGCATGTTGCTTCTGGGGAAGATGTACGGAGTTTTCCCTTAAGTGCAGCTTCAATTAGCCTCGTTAATTGGTGGGCTCGCCTTATGACGGGTGCCCCGCTTGAAACACTTTTGCACCATTAAGGGTTTCGGTACAATCCGAAACTAGTCAGAAAACTTGTCAGAAATATCTTCGGTTAAAAATTTAATTTGGGAGTCGCTATGGAATTCTTTACCTATCACAATCCAACAGAATTGCTTTTCGGTAAGGGTGCAGAAACCCGCATTTCTGAAGTTCTCGTGAAGGACTTCGGAGCGAAGAAGGCACTTATCCTCTTTGGTAAAGGTTCTGCAAAGCGCACGGGGCTCCTAGACCGCGTTGAAGCAAGTGCCAAGGAAGCTGGTCTCGAATTCGTAGAACTCGGAGGCGTGCAACCGAATCCCACGATTGAATTTGTCCGTGAAGCTTTAGAAGTTGCCCGTAAAGAGAAAGTAGATTCTGTTATCGCTGTGGGTGGCGGAAGCGTCATCGATACATCTAAGACTGTTGCGGCAGCCTACGGTTACGAGGGAGATCCTTGGGATTTCTTCACAGGAGCGGCTACTCCCACAAAGGCGATTCTCCCGCTTGGTGTGGTGCTTACGATTCCAGCAGCAGGATCAGAACAATCTAAACGCGCCGTGATCACGAATGGCGATAAGAAAATCGGTATGGGTAACGATTTCCTGAGGCCTAAGGTTTCTGCCATCAATCCAGAACTCTTCTTCACACTCCCTGCAAATCAAATTGCCGCAGGTGTCTTTGACATGATGAGTCACATCATGGAGCGTTACTTTACGAAGACCCCGAATGTGGAATTTACAAGCACAGAGGCTGAAGGCGCCCTGCGGGTCATTATGAAGAATGCCCTTTTACTTAAAGCAAATCCCAAGGACTATGACGCTTGGGCAGAGGTGGCCCTTGCGGGAACTTTCGCACACTGCGGGTTCTTCGGCATGGGGCACGTTGAAGACTGGGCCTGTCACGGGATGGAACATGCTCTCTCTGGGTGGAAGCCCACGATTACGCATGGCGCAGGGCTTGCAATCTTGACCCCTGCTTGGATGCGCTACGTTTGGGCTGAAGACCCGAAGCGCTTTGTTCGCTTTGCTGTGAATGTGATGGAAGTCACTCCCTTAGAAAATGACGAAGCAACGATTCAACTTGGAATCGCGAAACTTTGCGCCTTTATCCAAGAGATGGGGCTACCTACAGCCATCCACGAATTGACTACTGATAAACCCGATTTAGATCTCTTGGCATCTCTCTCTTATGGGAAAGGTCACTTGGGCGGCTTTAAGAAACTTAAGCCCGAGGATGCAAAGCGGATTTTTGAGGCAGTAATTTAAAAAAATCTGGAATCTGGGAACTTTAAAGTTTCTCATACACTCCCCAAATCCCTATGGCTGAGAACGAGAAGCACCTATCTATAAACGAAACGCTAGATGCGTTTTCGCGTGCTTCTCTTATGCGGGGTATCACGCTCGAGGGCCTGAGGCGCTATCCAGAGAGCCTTACGGCTCTCATTGATGTGTCGGTCTTTTACCTTTTGATGCATAAAAGGGAAGGCGCCAACGGTATGACGCGCGAGGAGGTTCTCGCGAATCTAAGCACTTTCTTAAATAGCGAGGGAAGTTGGCTAACAGCGTCTGCTGAAGAGCTCTTAGCGGTTTTAGAAGAAAAGAAGGGGTTTTCAAAGCGGGGGTCACCAGTTTTCATTAGACCTCGTCGTAACATTTCTTGGGAAGACGTAAAAGAATATCTAAAGACGGAAAGACTTAAACGCGAAGAAGAAAGTCAAAAGCGTCGCACGGAACTTCAAGAGAAGAATCGCGCGGTAAATAGCCCTGATACCCCAGTGGAGAATCGGGAAGTTGACGTGCGCTATATGCGAGAAGCCCTCAAAGAGGCAAAGAAAGCCCTTGAAATGGGGGAAGTTCCCGTTGGAGCCGTAATCGTTTCTAAAGAGGGGCGGGTGCTTTCTTGCGCCTTTAATCGCGTCATTGCTGAGCACGATGCGACTTCCCACGCAGAAATCCTTGCAATTCGAGCTGCCTCTAAAGAACTAAAAACTGAACGTTTAAGTGGGGCAACTCTTTATGTCACGCTTGAACCCTGCCCGATGTGTGCCACAGCGGCGGCTTTTGCGAGAATTCGTCGCATTGTCTGGGGTGCAGATGATAGGAAGGCTGGTGCCTGCGGGGGAGCCTCAAAGATTGATGAAACTTTCGATTTAAGCTGGAAATTCTTTTACACTAAAGGCATTCTAAAAAATGAGTGCGAAAGGCTACTAAAAGATTTTTTTACCAATAAAAGACTAGAAAACAAGACATCCAAATGACCGAAGAGAAGAAACCCCGCGTAAAAATTGTTGCTCCCTCCCGAGCACTTACCGATGTTCACGATTTGAGTACTATCGACTACGCTAGACTCGACAAGGCAGAGGCGGCTCTTGAAGCCCTAGGCTGGGAAGTCTCTGAAGCACCTAATGTTCGGAAGATGTATAAGAGATTTGCGGGCACGGATGAAGAGCGAGCCGAGGCGCTTGTCGATGCCCTCACAGATCCCGAAAACGATCTCGCTCTCGTTGTGCGTGGTGGGTACGGCGCTACAAGACTTCTTCACCTTATCGATTGGGAAAAACTCAAAGGGAAAGTTTGTGTCCCTCTAGCAGGGTTTTCTGACGTGACAGCACTGCACATGGCGCTTTATATGAAGTTAGGGCGTGGTAGTTGGCAGACGCCATCTCTTTCGGTCTTCTCACATAAGTCTCAAAAGCGAGACGACTCTTTCCAGGGGGCTTTCCGTGACAAGCACTACGCGCTTGAATACATGATAAAGGGAAAATCTTTTGAAACAGAAGATATCTTTTTTACGCGTGGAACACTTTGGGGCGGAAACCTCACCATGCTTTCTGTCATGCTCGGCACCCCGTATTTCCCAACGATTGAAAACGGCATTCTCTTCTTAGAGGATACGGATGAACCTGCGTACTCGATTGAGAGGATGCTCTTACACCTTGCGCTCGCAGGAGTCCTTCAAAAACAAAAACTTATCCTCTTAGGCGCATTTACCGGGGCGGAAAAGAACGAAGGAAGTGGCGATGGTCGCTTTACGATTAAAGATGTGAGAAATTACATCTACGAAAAACTTGACGTTCCTGTGATTTCAGGGCTTCCCTTCGGGCACACAACGGAAAGTGTGTCTCTTCCTGTGGGTGTTCCTGCAACCTTTGAATTACAGGGCGAGAAGGCAATCCTTCACGCTAATGTGGAGTCAGTGCTCCCGAGAAGGGCTCCAGGGAGATAGAGGCGTGCAGCTTTCGTATTCGATTAAGCGGCTTTTAGGTTTTAGCCCTGTTCGTTACGCATCGCGTGTTCTCGTTGCGCAGATCTCTCAATCCCTCCGACTTCAGGCCGTGAGCCTTGTGAGTCAAACGCTTGGTGTTTTGACAATCGCCCTCTACTTTAGAGAAACGGCAAGTGAGGCTTTACTTTACAGTTGGGCAATCGTTTCCTTGATAGCCATTTGGGCGGGCGCTATTTTCCGTAGACAATTCCGCGCCGATGCTGCACGAGAAAGGCACGTTCGTAGGTGGCTTCGTTCTTGGATGGCAGTTACTGTCCTCTCTGGGCTCGTTTGGGGCTTTGCGGG
>CAZHBC010000034.1:0-10164 GCA_964530715.1 uncultured Sutterella sp.
TAGCGATGTAAACCGCATAAGAACCGATTGCGATGCTCACAAGGATGATGCCCGTTGCTGTTGCAGCCCAGAAGCCATGTGCTCCGAAGGGCCCTCCAATAATCTCAGCGCTAAAACCAAGCCAGCAACCACCGCCCAATCCGACAGACCAAAGAAGAACGCCGTAGATTACCATCGGAAGGAATGTGACGCGATACCCTCGCAGAGCAAAGCAACTTGTTGTCTGCAGAGCATCAGCAACGTGAAAGATTAGGGCGACTGCAAGTAGGGATTTCGCAAGGGCGGCGACACTTGCGTCTGTTGTGTAAAAGTTCACGACGAAGTCGCGGAAAATAAAAAGGCTAGATGAGGTTACCGCCGCAACGCAAAGTGCAAGGCGAATCACTCGGAACATCGCTTCTCGAGCCATCTTAGGTGAGCCCGCTCCGAGGCACTGTGCAACAAGGACGCTTACGGCAATGCCAAGAGAAAGAGGAATCTGGAAGATAAACGATGTTGCGTTCGAGACGATTTGGTGCGCTGCAACATCCACGGTTCCGATTCTTCCGATAAGTATTGCCATCATGGCAAAACAGCTGATTTCGAAAAACATCGAAAAGGAGATGGGAATACCAATCTTTAAGTGCGTAGCAATGGCACTTAAATTCGGTAGATAGAACCTAGCAGGTCGAACACGGTCATAAACCTTGGCAAAGCGCCAGTAGCCGTAAAGAGCAACTAGACTCAATGTGGCGCCTAGCGCACTAGCCACACCTGCTCCACCACCCCCGAGAGCAGGCATCCCCAATAAACCGTACATGAAGATTGCATTCAGTGGGAACTTCACAACAAGAAGTCCGACACTGACCCACATCGTCACCTGCGGTAGATTAATCGCTGCATTAAGTGCTACGTAGGGGCGGCTTAGCATAAAGGCTGGAACACTTAAGGCACTTGCAAAAAGATAGATGCGAAGCATGTCTGCAACGTTTCCCTTGGCGTTACAGAGTGCGACCCAAAAGTCCGTGTAAGAGAGAAGAGCAAATCCGATGACACTAAGCACAAGAGAAAGCCAAAGGCTCTGTGTGAGTTCGAAGCCAATTCTTTCAAATCGCTGTGCACCGAAGTGGTGGCCCGCTAGGGGACTTAACGACTGAATGACACCGACGAGTGTCATGAGAACCATCACGACTGTTGCATTGCCAATAGCGACAGCTGCTAGGTGTTCTGCGCCGAGACGGCCTGCCATCACGGTATCAATCGTGCCTGACCCCAGAATGGAGATATTGGCAACAAGAATCGGAGAGGCTAAGCGCGCGATGGCGCGAAAGCCAATATCTGGCATGGGAAGTACACGGGTAGTTTCTGCCATAAATCCTTAATTCGCGCCGTTATCTGTTTTAGAGCGGATACTCACGAGGCCTCGGATTCCGTAAGGAGACTCCACAGGGCGTGTTCGCTTTTCTTCGCGAGCAAAGGCTTGACCGCTTACGATAGAGCGAAGCGTATCGAAGTCAAGAATCTGCACGTGCTTTTGGTTGACAATAATGAGATTGTCTGTTGTAAAGCGCGAAAGAACGCGGCTTACGGTCTCAAGTTTAAGTCCAAGGTAGGAACCAATCTCCGCACGCGTCATACGAAGCACAAATTCACTGCGGGAGTAGCCACGTTGTTCAAATCGCTGTGAGAGATTTAAGAGAAAGGCTGCGATGCGTTGCTCAGCGTGCATTGATCCCAAGAGAAGGAGAACACCATTTTGGCGAATGATTTCTCGGGAGAGCATCCTTTCAAAGTGTTGCGTTACGATGGGAGCCGTGGTGGCAGTTTCTCTTAGGCGTTTATAGGAAATGACACAGACCTCCGTATCTTCAAGGGCAATCATGTCACTGGAATAAACGTTATTGGCAAGTCCGTCAAAGCCTACGATGTCTCCAGACATGTGAAACATCGTTACCTGCTCTCGGCCATCGCTAGAAAGCACAGAGGCTTTGAGAAAACCGAGACGCACTGCGTAGAAGGCTTCAAAGGGATCGCCCGCACGGTAAAGCGCCTCACCACGACGAATGCGACGCCGCGTCGTAATGAGATCTTCAATGCGTTCGATATCCTTAAAGTCCAATCCTTCGGTTAGGCAAAAATCACGCAAGCTGCAAGACGTGCAGGTAATCCGCAAACCGCCAGCTGAAGCGCCTGGTGAATTAAACATGGCCAATGCCCTCCAAAAGAGAAAACTGCAACTCTTCTATATCCTCCACTGCAACCTCTTTTTAGGTGCAATGAAAGGCTATAATCCGCGCATTCTGAATGTGGTGAAATCTATTGAGCGATAAGGCTTTTCAGCCATTTTCTTCCAAGTTTCTCACAAGCAGAATTTGACAAAAGTCAATTGATTATAATCAATTGCAAGGCTCTGAACAATGCCCATTTGGGGGAATTGCCTATAGCTCTTCCTTCAATATGCTGGGGATTATTAAAAGACTAAAGAAGATTGTTTAGAGTGCAATGTGTAAGAAGTGGAGTTAAAAATGACAGATCCCAATGTGAGTGGAGTCCAGCTACCCGATGCTGACCTTTGGCGCAAATTCGATGTTCCCGCCCCACGCTATACATCGTATCCAACGGCAGATCGTTTTAATGCTGCGGTGGGGAGAGCGGATTACGAAAGAGCCCTTTCTTCAAGAGAGGCTACAAGAGGACTTTCTGTTTACACACACGTGCCATTTTGCGCAGATGTCTGCCTTTACTGTGGCTGTAACAAGGTCGTAACCCGTGACCACGCGAAGGCAGATGAATATATCGATGTAGTTTTAAAAGAAGCTGCGCTCACAAAAGAGCACTTAGCAGGAAAGAAAACTCTCACACAGCTTCACTGGGGTGGCGGGTCTCCCACTTTCTTAAATAACGAACAGATTGAAAGACTCTTAAACGGGATTCGAGCGGAATTTCCCTTTGAAGCGGACGCGGAGATTTCCGTTGAAGTCGACGCTCGGACGTGCCCACCTGATAAGGTAAGAAAGCTTGCCTCTCTTGGGTTTAACCGCATGAGTTTGGGCGTTCAGGACTTTAACCCTGAGGTCTTAAAGGCAGTGAATCGGTTGCAAAGTTTCGAACTAATTCGCGATGTATTAACTGAGGCTCGGGCTTCGGGTTTTCACTCCGTTAATATGGATCTTATCTACGGACTCCCAAAGCAGACGCGCGAGAGTTTTGCGAAGACCATAGAAAAGGTAATCGAACTATCCCCCGATAGAATCGCCCTCTACCACTATGCGCATCTTCCGAATATCTTTAAGGCGCAACGGCGCATCGTCTCCGCGGACCTCCCTTCAACGCCAGAGAAAGTTAACATCATGTTTGATGCGATTCGTGCCCTGACCGCTAACGGCTACCGTTACATCGGTATGGATCACTTCGCAAAAGAGACCGATGAACTTTCCATCGCACAGCGTGAAGGGACAATTCAACGCAATTTCCAGGGCTACTCAACGAAGGCCGAGTGTGACATGATTGCTCTTGGGGCAAGTGCGATTTCTTATGTTGCAGATACCTACGCTTGTAACCCACGCGAAATCGATCCCTACTATGAGGCGATTCGTGCAGGGCACTTAGCTACCTCTCGCGGTTTCCGCCTTTCCGCTGAAGACATTCTTCGCCGCACCGTCATCATGACGATTATGTGCCGCTTTGAATTAAAGAAAAGGGAAATTGAAGAAGCTTTTGGAATTCGGTTTGATGAGACATTTGCCTACGAATTAAAGAAACTTCAGGCTTACGCTAAGCATGAGCTTGTTGAACTCACAGAGGATCGCATCACCGTGAGTGCTAAGGGAAAGATGTTCGTGCGAGCGGTTGCGATGCAGTTTGATCGTTACCTGCGGGAATCTGACCGGGCGGGTGGTTATTCGAGGATTGCTTAAGAAAAAAAAGAAGTAGCGTGGCGCCGTAGCGACAGGTTCCTTTCTCGTGTTGGATTAAGGGAAAAAAGGAAAAACGATGAGTGATACAACCTTTTATTGGCACGACTATGAAACTTTCGGATTGCATCGGAGGACGGATAGACCTGTGCAGTTTGCGGGGATTCGCACGGATGCGAATTTTGAGGTGATAGGAGAGCCCGACGTTTGGTACTGTAAGACTGCTCCTGATTACCTCCCACAGCCCGAGGCCTGCCTCTTAACGGGACTTACGCCGCAGGTCGCGCACGAAAGGGGCGCAGTCACAGAGGCGGAATTTGCCAGCCGTATCGAAGGAGCTTTTCGAACTCCTGGGACAGTTTCCATCGGTTACAACACCCTCAGGTTTGATGATGAAGTAACGCGGTTTCTCTTTTGGCGTAACTTAAAAGATCCTTACGCAAGAGAGTGGGCAAATGGCTGTTCGCGTTGGGATCTTTTCCCGCTTGTTAGAGCGGTTTGGGCCTTGAGGCCCGAAGGAATCATTTGGCCAGAAGCGGTCGATGAAAACGGCAAAAAACGCATCACCTTTAAGTTAGAGAAGTTAAGCGCTGCTAATGGCCTTGAACACAGTCACGCCCACGATGCAACAAGTGATGTGTATGCGACGATTGGGCTGGCGAAACTTATTGCTAAGCAAAATCCAAGATTTTGGCAGTGGGCTTTTGAAAACCGAACAAAAGCCGCCGTTCGTGCGGCCTTTAAGGGAGAAGATGGCCCGCGGCCTGTCGTTTACATCGATTCCTCCGCAGGGCAAGACCGTGGATACATCCGAATCCTTTATGCACTTTTGCCGATAGAGGGGCGTCCTGACATCATTGCTTGGGACTGTAGAGAAGACCCAACGGTACTCTCAACGCTTTCCGGTGAAGAAATTAAAGATCGCGTCACGCGCGCTAAAGAGTTAAAAGAGCAGGGGGTTGAGCCCTTGGGACTTTGCCGCATTCGTCCGAATCAATTCCCATTTGTCTGCCCGAATTTGGCAGTTTTAAAGAAGAGCGCCGTTTCGCGGTTTGCAATCGACCTTGAGGCGGTTGCGCATAACGTCGATATTTTGCGAGAAATTCTCCCTGAGGTTCAGGACAAGATTGAAGCTCTCGTCGCAGATAAGCGCGAAGAAGAAAAAGTGGATGCAGATGCCGCTCTCTATAACGGATTCCCGAGTGATGCGGATAAGGCACTGATGTTTCACGTAGCGAAACTCACACCGGAGGAGATTGCCCAAGAAGTCGCCGCGGGAAAACTCAATTTCTCCGATGAGCGCCTAAATGAAATTCTTTGGCGCAAGCGGGCACGCAATTGGCCAGAAACCCTCACGGAAGAAGAAAAGATTCGCTGGAGAGCATTCTGCGCGGCGCGCTTACAGGGGCTACTACCCAATACGCTTAGTTTGCAAGAGTATTTGGAAGAAATCGACGAGACGGCCGAGAGAGATTGCGAAGCGATGGAGGGCGGCACCCTCACAGCTGAAAAGTTTGAAGAACGGCAAAAGATTTTGGATGACCTTTATAACTGGGGAGAGTTCGTTGGTGCAGCCTCCCAAGAAGAAGACACATTTGGAGAATAGGACTATGGAAGAAAAGAAAACTGCAAGTAAGCGCGTTGCTTTTGTGGGCCTTGGCGTGATGGGATATCCCATGGCAGGACATCTTGCGAAGGCAGGCCACGATGTTGTTGTTTTTAACCGGACTCGAACCAAGGCAGAAAAATGGGCTGCGGAATTTAAAGGCACCGTTGCAAATACGCCTCGCGAAGCAGCTCTTGGGCGAGATGTTGTCTTTATGTGTGTTGGAAACGATAACGACGTTCGTAGCGTTGTTTATGGGGAAAACGGCATCCTCGCGGGGCTCGCTGCAGGTGCAGTCCTTGCGGACGCAACGACAGACTCTGCGGAAATCGCTCGGGAACTTGCCGCTGCTTGTAAGGCCCAGGGCTCAGGTTTCGTTGACTGCCCCGTCTCTGGAGGCCAGTCGGGAGCCGAGAAGGGCATTCTTACCGTGATGGTGGGAGGCGAAGCGGAAGACTTTAAGAAGGTAGAAGGGATTCTTCCTGCATTTGCTGCGGCTGTAACACACATGGGAGGCCCTGGGTCTGGACAGCTTACAAAGATGGTCAACCAGGTCTGTATCGCAGGCGTCTTGCAGTCGCTCTCCGAGGGCCTTGCCTTTGGTATGAATGCAGGACTCGATATGGACCGAGTCTTGCAGGCAATCTCTAAGGGTTGCGCCGGCTCTTGGCAGATGGACAACCGCTCGAAGACGATGATTGAAGGGAAATTTAACTTTGGATTTGCCGTCGACTGGATGCGTAAAGACTTAGGTATCGTACTAGCGGAAGCCGCAAGAAATGGTTCCGAGATGCCGCTTACGGCACTTATCCAAGGTTACTACGGGAAACTGCAGGAAGCCGGTGACGGAAGACTCGACACTTCTTCTCTTATCAAACTTTTACCTGTGAAGAAAGCCTAATTTAGGAAAAAAGAATCCCCGAGAGAAAACTACTGTAGGTATAGGAGAAGACCAGGAACTCTCGGGGAGACGGGTAAACCGGATTTTTCTTATTTTTCAATGTAATACGCGCACCGCTAGGCAGTTAGTGCGATGCGCGTTATGTGGATTTTTATCCCTCGCGGTATTTCTTATTATTGAATTAGGATACTTTAAACGCTAAGAAAATCAGAGCGACACAGACGCCGCCCGCGATGCATAGAGCGATGATATCCATTGTGGTATTGATAGGAAACATGGTTTTACTCCCTAGTGGTTTTTATCTACGTAGTAAACTCTATAAAAAAATTTCGTTTTGCGAAATTGCGTCTTTACGCTAAGTAAAACACGAGGGGTAAAAATGGCGTTTTGCGAAGAAATTCCATTAATCTAGCGATATAGTCCGCTCCCCTATCTGTTATGACTAAGTTATCCTCGATTTTCTCGAAATTGATAGCCTTTATTGTTGGCATTGCATGCGCAACAACGGCTTTCTGTGTCGATCCGACGGTTAACTGGGTTATCGGCGTTTTAGATAGCAGCATGCCTCAACTGCAGTGGGTCATTCGTGATTCCTTTCACATGATCGACCCCATCTACACGGATCGTCGCCTTGTCGTGAGACAACTCTCCGCAGAAGAAATCTACGATGCAGTTCGTACGCAGTCTTTGGACTTTGTCTGCGCAAGTCCTCAAGTTATCAGTGTTCTTGAGCGCTATTACGGCTATGAATTGCTTGCTAGTCTTTATCAAGTAGATGGAAAGGACTTCTTTTCCGAGACAACGGCACTTGTCTTTACGCGCAAGGGCATGAATCGTTGGGAAGACCTTAGAGGGCGCACCATTGCGCTCATTGAGCATGACATCCCCGATACAGAACTCTTGATTATGGAAGATCTTCATAAGAGAAAACTTCCCGAGAAGAAGTACTGTGACTTGATACGTTTCCCTGTTTTGGAGTCTGCCATCGAGATGCTTCGCACTGGACGCGTTGATGGTCTTGCAATTTCCTCTTGCTTATACCGAGAGGTGGATGCATCGATATTTGGCGATTTCGCTCTAATTGCTCCAGAGACTCCTGATAAGGCTAAGACGCTTACTCCACACACGACGTCAGTCTTTCCGGGCTGGGCATTTGCTTCTAGTATCCGCGTGAGTCGTCAGACGGGAGAAGAATTCGCCCGAGCCCTTCGATCTTTTGACTTTTCTCGAACGGTTACTTGGGATACCGCTCGAGAGTACGGCCGCGTTCATGATGCCCAGGAAGTCTTGAAGTTTGATTCCTACATGAAGTTTAGGCAGATGACTGCCATCGACTTCATTCAGCAACACATTCTTTGGTTCTTCGGTGCGATGACGCTTATTCTTGCCCTTATTTTGCATAACATGCTTAAGGAGCGCACCGTACGGAGACTTACGGCTGAATTAACGCAGGCAATGCAAAAAGAAAGACTTGCGGAAAAACGCTTCGAAGAACTTGAACACATTGCAAGCGTTTCGCAGATTTCAAGTATCGTGGCGCACGAATTGCGGCAACCTCTGGCGGCTGTTACGAACTTTGCGATGGGAATCCGTAGGCGCGTTAAGAATAAGACGATTACCGATGAATCGCTTGAATTTGCTTTACAGAGAATCTTGGCAGAAAACCAGAGAGCAAGTTCCATTGTTGATCATGTGCGTAACTATGCGAAAAAGCATGAAAAGCAGTCGCAGAAGTTTAGTCTTAAGCGTTTAATGAGTAAGGGAGGCCTTGGCCTTGAGTCTGTACCTGATGAGAGGATTTCCTTTACGGTTATCGGAAACCCCGTACTGCAGGCCGATGCCCTCGAGATGGGACTTGTTATTCGTAACCTTGTAAAGAACGCCATTGAAGCAACGGGCGATGACCCCAATGGCTGGGTTTCGGTCGACCTTAGAACGGTAGGCTCTGAGATTGTTTTCACAATTACAGATAACGGCAGTCTTTCTAGCGATGAAGAGTTAGAAAGACTCTCGCAGCCGATGCGTTCTAGTAAGAGCGATGGTCTTGGCTTGGGTCTTTCTATCGTGCGAAAAATTGTAGAATCCTATGATGGAACAATTGACTTCTCCCGCAATATTCCGCGAGGCCTAATTGTTACAGTGAAATTTCCCCTGAGTGTGGAGTAGTTCTATGGATATGCGTAAATCAAGAGCAGTAGTCCGAATCGTGGATGATGACAAGGGAGTGAGAGACTCCTATAAGTTCTTAATCGAGGGGGAAGGATGGCTTGTTCGCACGTATTCAAGTGCGGAAGATTTCCTTGAGAACGACGACCCTACGATTCAAGGCTGTGGCGTATTTGATGTCCGCATGCCGGGGCTTACAGGGCTTGAATTGCAAGCAAAACTTGCAAAGCGTGCTAGTCAATTACCCGTTATTCTCGTTTCCGCACACGGGGATATTGAGATGGCTGTCAAGGCCTTAAAGCAAGGAGCGATGGACTTTCTCTGTAAACCCGTCGTCGATGAAAAACTTCTCGAAGCAATCGATCGTGCGGTAGAGAAGAGTTTCTCGGATGCGCAGGAACAGATCGAAAATGGCAAACTCATTGACCGTTGGAATGCTCTTAGCCGCCGAGAACGTGAAGTGGCCGTTTTGGTCTACGAAGGTCTCATGAATAAGGTGATTGCAGATCGCCTTGCGATTGCCGAGAGAACCGTTCAAGTGCATCGTGCAAATCTCTGCGCAAAGCTTGGTGTTCGTAATGCAGTTGGTATCTCTAAGTGCCTTAACCAACTCGCAAAGCTCGGAGTACTTGCTCGAGACGAATAAAGAAAAAAACGCGTGAATTTCAAAGCGCCATTACTCTTTATTGGGTTTTGGCGCTTTTCTTACTTTTGGACTTTTAGGCAAATTTTTTGCGTGATTAGGCAAAAAGAGAAAAGAGGGGATTTCTATATTTTTTTCTTCTAAGAAGGGGAGAAGAGCCCATTGCCTTATGCCCCGCACAGTTAGTGAAAAGGGAGAGAAATTGTGGACTTCTCGCGACGTGAGTTACTTAAGACCGCGGCAGTAATAGGATTAGGGGGATCTCAAGCTATGGCAAAAATTATTTCAACAAATATCCAAGGGGCAACGCCCGTTATCGGTAGTCGTCAGGTCACGGCCACTGATGCGACTGCTAGCACAGCAAAAGTTTTCTTTACGCGTCACATTGATGCCGAGCACCTAATTAAGCTTTACAGGCTCATTAATAGCGAAATCTACGGCAAGGTCGCAATTAAATTGCACACTGGAGAGCGCCATGGACCGAATATTTTGCCGCGTGATATGGTGAAAGCCTTCCAAGCGCAAGTTCCTGATAGCACGATTGTAGAAACGAACACTCTCTATAAAGGAGATCGCTACACAACGGAAGAGCATCGTAAGACTCTAGAAATTAATGGCTGGACCTTCTGCCCTGTGGATATCATGGATGCTGAAGGGACAGTGAATCTTCCCGTGCGCGGCGGGCACCACTTAAAAGAAGTGTCCATGGGTAAAAACCTTGTCAATTACGACTCGATGATTGTCCTTACGCACTTTAAGGGACACGCCATGGGTGGCTTTGGTGGCTCGATGAAAAACATTGCTATCGGTTGCGCTGACGGTCGCATTGGTAAGCAACAAGTTCACGCTGTAAGCGACGTCTCCCTTCCCTGGGACCAGTGGCCTGCGAAGGAACACCTGATAGAACCGTTCTCAGCAAACCTTCGACTTCAGTCGAGGGAAGAATGAGAACAAC
>CAZHBC010000035.1:0-10158 GCA_964530715.1 uncultured Sutterella sp.
GGGTCATACTAGACCATACCGGCAACGACGAAGCCAAGGGCAACGCTGAAGACGATGGCGAGGACGCCCGGGATGAAGAACGCGTGGTTAAACACGTACTTACCGATGCGGGTCGTACCCGTGTCGTCCATCTGGACTGCGCCGAGCAATGTCGGGTATGTCGGGAGAACGAACAGCGCGCTAACAGCGGCGAAGCAAGCAACGAGCATGTAGCTGTCGCCAGGGTTCGCAGCGGTGATGCCGAGAGCAGCAACAATCGCGGGCGTGATGGCCTTAGCTGTAGCAGCCTGAGAATACAGGAGCATAGCAGCAAGGAAGAACACGACAGCGAGAAGAGCCGGATACTGAGAAACGGACGATGCAGCAAGAGCTTTAATTTCGGCAACGTGACCAGAAACGAACGTATCGCCGAGCCAAGCAACACCGAGAACGCACACGCAAGCAACCATACCGCTCTTGAAGACTGAGCAATCAGCAATCTTACCAATCTTGATGCCGCAGGTCATCGTGATGGCTGTGCCAATCGTGAGCATGATGCCCATGATAGCGGCGTCACGTGGAACGATAACGGGCTTGACGAGGCCAACTGCAGGAGAAATCGCAGACGCATAGAGAACGACAGCGATAACACCAATCAAGAAGATAGCAACGGAGCGCTTCGCAAAGGGCTTGAGTTCCTTAACAACTTCACCCTTCGGGGCTTGAATCAAACCAGCAGCGAGACGTTCTTGGTAGACGGGGTCATTTTCCAACTTCATGTCGGAGATGAGCGTCATAATGAAGGCTGTAATCATGCAGCCAGCGAACGTTGTGACCAACCAAACGCCGAGCAATGTCGGATAGCTCCAGCCGAAGCCCTCGAGCACGCCACTCATGTAGATAACGGCCGCGGAAACCGGAGATGCTGTAATAGCAATCTGGCTAGCAACGACAGCGATAGAAAGCGGAACGACAGGCTTGATGTGCTGTTCCTTAGCAACTTCAACGATAACAGGAATCATCGAGAAAGCTGTGTGACCCGTACCTGCGAAGATCGTCAAAACGTATGTGACGGTCGGCGCAAGGTAGTTAATGTTCTTCGGATTGCTACGAAGAATACGTTCTGCAATCTGAACAAGGTAGTCAAGACCGCCAGCGAGCTGCATAGCAGAAATCGCTGCGATCACAGACGCGATAATCAAAATCACGTCCCAAGGAATCGTACCCGGTTTCATGCCGAGGCAGAGACCAAGAACGAGAACGCCCAAACCGCCGGCGTAACCAATACCGATACCGCCGAGACGCACACCCAAGAAGATGGCTCCCAACAGAACGATAATCTGAAGAATCAACATAATATCCATAACCCCTCCAGGTTTCGGTTAGTTATTGTTGTTAATAAGACCCCGGGCCCCCTGCCCAAGATTTCTCCGATTCTTCACTTTCGGCGAAATCAGGTCTACTTATTTTCAAGCGTCGCTTTTTTTTGGAAGCGACGCTCGAAAACTTTTACACCCTAATTACTGCACAAACTTCGGAGCAATCAGGTTCTGCAGGTTGAATGTCTTATCCCATTCTTCCTGTGTCAAGAGCTTACGTTCTTCGACGACGACCTGGTGCAAGGCCTTGCCAGTGTGATAGCAGTGGTGAGCCATCTCAGAGCAAACCTTGTAGCCAAGGTGCGGCTTCAAGAGTGTGACGATACCGCAGGAGTTCATCACCATCTGGGCGGTGCGTTCAGCATTGGCTGTCACACCGTCAACGCACTTCGTACGGAGAGTGTTGCAAGCATTCGTAATAACCTTCATCGATGTGAAGAGCGCGAACGTAATCACGGGTTCCATGACGTTGAGTTCGAGCTGGCCAGCGGAGGCAGCGAGCATCACTGTCGTGTCAAGGCCGATTGCGAGGAAGCAACTCTGGTTCGTCACTTCAGGGATAACCGGGTTGACCTTGCCGGGCATGATGGAGCTACCGGGCTGCAACTGCGGCAGATTGATTTCAGACAAACCGCAACGTGGGCCAGAGGCCAAGAGACGCATATCGTTGCAAACCTTTGTCAACTTAACAGCGAGGCTCTTAATCGCAGAAGAAATCGCAACATAGCCACCGCAGTCGCTTGTAGCAGCGATGAGGTCTTCACTGTTCTTGAAATCAATGCCTGTCAACTCAGCGAGCTTCTTAACAGCAAGGGCCGGGTAATCCGGATGCGCTGTAACGCATGTACCAATAGCTGTTGCGCCGAGGTTAACGATCTTCAAATGTTCCTGTGCTTCGCGGATGGTCTTCAGTTCGTCAGCGATTGTGAAGCCCCAGCCATGGAATTCCTGGCCAAGTGTCATCGGGACAGCATCCTGCAAGTGTGTGCGACCCATCTTAAGAACACCCTTGAACTCATCGGCCTTCTTGTAGTAGGCCTCGACCAAGTCTTCAACGGCCTTGAGCATCACGTTGCTGCGGAGCAAGAGAGCGAGGTGAAGGGCTGTCGGATAGGTGTCGTTTGTGGACTGACCGAAGTTTGCATGATCGTTGGGGCTAACCAACTTGTAGTCGCCCTTGACGCTGCCGAGGTGTTCGGCGGCGAGGTTGCAAATCACTTCGTTGCAGTTCATGTTGGTGGATGTACCAGCGCCACCCTGCAACCAATCGGTCACAAACTGATCGCGATACTTACCAGCAATCAACTGATCGCATGCCCAGCAAAGAGCGTCTGCGACGTTAGCGGGAATCGTGCCGAGTTCCTTGTTGGCAAGGGCAGCAGCCTTCTTGACATAACCGTAGGCGATGACGAAGAAAGGTTCCTGACTCATCGGCATTTCCGTAATATGGAAATTATCGCGACCGCGGGTCGTTTGAACGCCATAGTAGCAGTCGTCAGCAATCTCACGATCACCAAGGAAATCGTTTTCGATACGAGACATAGTGTCATTACTCCTGTTGTTAAAGGACTTACGTCCTTGAAAAAACCCATTTGGCAACCTTACGGTTGTCGCCCTAGTTTCCTCAAATTTTTCAAAGAACTTTTAAGGATTTACCCCAAGTGTTTTCTCTAGGAAAGACCTAGGAATAATCCCTAGGGAATCTATCTTATTTTCATAAGGAATTTTCCCTAGTTCCTTTGTTGCCCGCAGGATAGCACAAAGAAAAAAATAAAACCTATCTAAAAGGAGTTTTGCTCTGTTAAATAAGCGAATAATTTTTTATGAAAATAAGCGCTAAGTAGAAAACGAAATTGACAAAAAAAAACAGAAATTTTCTTAGGCCCTGAACGAAAGTTCAGAAGCCACTTGAAATTGAAGGAAGATTACGATTTTTTTAAGAAAAACTCTTCGTAGAAAGAGAAGCGCTAGAGAGTCTTCAATAGAAGAAAAATTCAAATCCTTAAATCAAAACGGCGAGGATAACCTCGCCGCTTTGGATCGTTACATTACGAAAATTTCAAATTCGAAATCTTCTTAGGCCTTAGCCGTCTTAATGGGAATAGCCTTCTTCGGTGTCGGAAGAACCTTATCGTAGTTCTTGATACCCTGTTCGGCCATCTTGCGACGGATGAAGGCGATCTGGGTCTTCAAAGGAAGTTCCTTCGGGCAGAAGTCATGGCAAGCCAAGAGCGACATGCAACCGAAAACACCAGAGTCATCGCCGATAACTTCATAGAAGTCAGCGTCGTTACGTGTATCACGCGGATCAAGACGGAAGCGAGCAATCTTGTTGATTGCGACGCCACCGGCGAAGTCCGGACGGATGCGAACTGTGCCGCAACCAGCGATACAGCAACCGCATTCGACGCAACGGTCAAGGAGGTAAATATCCTCAGCGAGTTGCGGATCCATCGGCTCTTCCTTCTTACGGAGGTCGACTTCTTCGTTCTTCATGTGAACCCAGGTCTGCATACGTTCGCTCATGTTGCGCATCCACTTACCGGTGTTAACCGACAAGTCGCCAATCAATTCGAAGGCGGGCAACGGGGCCAACGTGAATTCTGCAGGAAGGTCACGCGTCAATGTACGGCAGGCCAAACCAGGCTTACCATTAATCATCATTGCGCAAGAACCGCAAATACCAGCGCGGCAGACGAAGTCAAACTGCAAAGACGGATCCTGCTTGTCACGCAATTCGTTCAAAGCGATGAAAAGCGTCATCGAATCGGCTTCTTCCAGTTCAAACGTCTGCATGTGAGGCACGCTCATCGGATCAGCCGGGTTGTAGCGCAGGATGCTGATCTTAAGCAAACGGTGCTGCTTTGTCACTTGTGTACTCATTTCTCAGCTCCTTAGTTATTCCAACGGTTCATCGATACGTTCGTTGTGACCCTGCAAGCGCTTGGGCAAGAGGTGCTGGAACGGCATAATCTTGTCCTGGATTGCATAGCGGTCGGCGCCTTCTGCTTCCATCTTGGCACGGAGTGCATCGATTTCTGCCTGACGCTTCGGTGTCTCGGGATTGTCGATGTAGTTCTTCGCACCGTAACCACGCCATCCCGGTGGAAGCTCCATCTTGCTGATGTCGAGATTCTCGTAGGAGAGTGTGGGCAACGTGTCGTTTTCGTTCTTCCACGTTGCGATTGTGCGCTTGAGCCAATGCTTATCGTCACGGACCGGGTAGTCTTCACGGAAGTGAGCACCACGGCTTTCTTTACGTGTTGCAGCACCCAAAGCTGTGCAGAGCGCAACCTTGAGCATCTTGCGTGTGCGGTAAGCATAGGTAAGTTCCGCATTGGCGCCCGGCTGATCCTTGACAGGAACCTGATAGGTCTTCTTCAAGAGATCTTCGAGTTCGCTCACGGCGCTTTCCATATCTTCGCCGCGACGGAAAATACCAATCTTGCTTGTCATGATCTCTTGCATACGTGTGCGGATCTTGGCAGCGTCTTCGTTTCCAGTGTTCAAGAGGAAACCGTCGAGCTCGGCCTGAACCTTAGCAGCAGAGTCATAAATCAAGGATGTGGGAATGTCGATACCGTTTTCAGCCTTGTCGCAGAAGTCGGCGATGAATTCACCAACAATCATACCTGCAACAACGGTTTCAGCAACCGAGTTGCCGCCCAAACGGTTAAAGCCGTGCATATCCCAGCAACTGGCTTCGCCAGCGGCAAAGAGGCCCTTCAATGTACGAGACTCACCTGTGTAGTTCGTACGCACGCCACCCATGGTGTAGTGCATAGCCGGACGAACCGGAATCCATTCCTTCGTCGGGTCAACACCTAAGAAGTAGTGGCAGATTTCATAAACTTCACGCAAGTTGTGCTTGATGTGATGTTCGCCAAGCAACGTGATATCGAGCCAGAGGTGTTCGCCGAAGCGGCCCTTAACGCCCTTACCCTGCGCGATGCGTTCTTCCATACGACGGCTGACGACGTCGCGGCTAGCCAATTCTTTCTTCTCGGGTTCCACATCGGGCATGAAGCGATGTCCATCGCAGTCACGCAAAAGTCCACCGTCACCGCGGCAGCCTTCTGTTACGAGAATACCAGCGGGGAAAATGCCCGTTGGGTGGAACTGAATGGCTTCCATGTTGCCCAAGGTTGCAACACCGCTCTCGAGAGCAAGTGCAGCACCCGTGCCTTCGCAAATCTGCGCATTCGTTGTAACGCGGAAGAGTTTGCCAGCACCGCCCGTGCAAATCGCTGTGGCTTTAGCAACATAGGCGAGCAACTCGCCATTGATGAGGTTACGAACAATTGCACCGTAGCAACGCTTGCCGTCATGAATAAGCGACATGGCTTCAACGCGTTCAACAACAGGAACGTGTTCAGCGATAACGCGGTCGCTCACGGCATTGAGCATTGCGTGACCCGTGCCGTCAGAGACGAAGCACGTACGCCACTTCTTCGTACCACCGAAGTCACGCTGACCGATAAGGCCGGCGGCTTCTTTACGTTCGGTAATCGTCACTTTTTCGCCATTGATAATGACTTGACGATCCCCCGGTGTGATGCGGCTCCATGGCACGCCCCACGCAGCGAGTTCACGAACAGCCTTCGGGCTCGTATTGACGAACATACGCACAACGTCTTGGTCAGCGCCCCAGTCGGAACCGCGAACGGTATCGGCGAAGTGAATATCTTCGTTATCGCCCAAACCCTTAATGACGTTAGCTAGGGAAGCCTGCATACCGCCCTGAGCCGCTTTGGAGTGAGAACGCTTCGGCGGCACGAGCGAGAGAACGATAGCGTCATGGCCACGGCGCTTGGCGGCAACCGCCGTACGCAAACCAGCAAGACCACCACCGATCACCAGCACGTCTGTGTAGATAATCTTCATTTAATGGACTCCTTGATCCGGATGGACCCACGAAAAACTTCAGAAATTTTCTGAGATTATTTCGTAGTAGGTAACTCTTTATCTTTCGGTCATATCGGCCGGAAACCGCTACACCGATTGCTCTGTCCTTTTAAGGCAGAGCAAGAAAGCTTATGAATACCAACTAGCTTTCCTCATTGGCTTTACAAATGAGAAAAGCTCGCGGAAACTTCACGAAGCTAACGTCGGCATTCTACAACCAAAAGGTCGGGAATTAAAAGAGAATTTCCGACACAGGACTATCGTTTTTTGCGTATTTATCGCAGAAATTTAATGTCTTTCTAAAAAGAAAAAAGCGTCATAAAATCAGAGAGTTTTGTTTGCAAATTCCCCTACTTTAACGTCTAACGCAAAAAATATACCCAAAAGAACTAGTTCTAACAGTGTAGCTGTCCTACAATTTAGGCAAACGAAGCAGAAGAAAACAGTTATCAAAAAATAAAATTCGATAGAATCTCTTTTAAAAATTCTAAAGAGAAAAAACTTAATCGCTGTTTATGCCCGAAATAAAAGGACGCCAAAAGGGTGAAAAACTTCCCCCGCTCAAAGAACGCTTAGCCCGACTTGGGCTTGTGAGCGACTGGGATTTTGTCCTACATCTTCCCCTTCGGTATGAAAACGAAACGGCAATCGTTCCCATCTCTCAAGCGAAAGTCGGCGAAAAAGTTCAACTTGAAGTAAAAGTTCTCTCCTCGGAGATTCGTCAAGCGAAGACCGCGCAACTCGTTGCCCATGTTTGTGACGACACAGGAGAAATCTCCGTTCGGTTTTTGCATTTCTTCCCAAGCACGCGAGGGCAATTTAAGCCCGGGACAAAACTCCGTCTTTTTGGACAACTTCGCGAGAACTTTCGAGGCGAACTCGAGATGGTGCACCCGAGTGTTCGCAAACCAACAACGGAGCTTCCAGAAACCCTGACACCTGTCTACCCGAGTGGCGAATCCATCACACAGAATTGGCTTAGGAAAAGAATCGCAAGAGCACTCCTAGACGTAGACCTCACGGATCCCGTGCCCGCTGAAATTCTCAAAAGTCTGGGGCTTCCCTCCCTTGCTCTTTCCCTAAAACGGCTCCATAGGCCCGCGCCTGATGCGGATTTCTCCTCCCTAGATAGCCACACAAGTCCTGAGTGGGAACGCCTTAAATTTGATGAACTTCTAGCGCAACAAATCTCGCTACGCCTTGACCGGAGAAGAAAGGACACTCTTATCTCGCAGGCGATTACCCCGGCGAATACAGAAAGAACAGATAAGCTTCTTTCTACCCTTCCCTATGCACTTACAGCCGCACAGCGCCGTGTCACAGAAGAAATCGCCTCAGATATGGCTCGCACAAAACCCATGAATCGGCTTTTGCAAGGGGATGTGGGATCAGGAAAAACAATCGTCGCCACCTTGGCAGCCTTACGCGCAATCGATGCAGGCTTTCAAGTAGCCCTCATGGCTCCTACGGAAATCCTCGCTGAGCAACACTTCAGAAAAGTGACGAAGCTTCTCGCCAGGCAGAATGTTCGCATCGCTTGGCTTTCTGGCTCCTTAAAACCGAAAGAAAAGGCATCCGTCCAAGAAGCGATTTCTCGCGGAGAATACGATTTAGTTATCGGCACACACGCACTGATTTCTGAAAATGTCACCTTCAAGAAACTTGCGCTAGCTATCATCGACGAACAGCACCGTTTTGGCGTTGAACAGCGGTTGAAATTGCGCTCAGCAGGCGATGAGACTGAAGAGAAGACACCGCACCTCTTGATGCTTTCTGCCACGCCAATTCCGCGCACACTTGCGATGAGTTATCTAGCGGATATCGATGTTTCAATCATTGATGAATTGCCAGCAGGCCGTAAACCCATTCAAACCAAACTTCTCGCCCTCTCTCGGATACAGGATGTAGCGAGGACAGTCGTTGCTGAAGCGCGACGCCACTCGCAAACCTATTGGGTCTGCCCACTCATTGAGGAGAGCGACGCGATAGATCTCTCGGCTGCAATCATGCGCGCAGAATGGCTTAAGGAAAACTATCCTAGCATCCGAGTTGGCCTCTTACACGGAGCTCTCAAGGCTGAAGAAAAGCAAGCCGTGATGCACAGCTTTGAAACAGGAAACCTTGATGTTCTTGTTGCAACGACAGTCGTCGAAGTGGGTGTGGATGTTCCAAGCGCCAATCTGATGGTTATCGAACATGCTGAGCGCTTTGGTCTGGCACAACTGCACCAACTTCGAGGCCGTGTGGGTCGTGGGAAAGAAACTGGTTACTGCATTCTGCTTTTTGCACCAAACCTAAGTGCTACCGCAAAGGAAAGACTCCACGCCATTCGTACAAGTACGGATGGGTTTGAGATTGCACAAGTTGATTTGCGCCTGCGGGGGCCTGGGGAATTTCTTGGTGCGCGTCAGTCCGGTGCTCCGCTACTACGGTACGCGGATCCGACTCTCGATATCACCCTACTGCAGAAAGCCCGCGACACTGCGGCTCAGATGATTAAAACAGAACCCGAAAAAGCTGCCGAACACGCTCGCAGGTGGTTTGCAAGCCGCGAAGGATACTTAGAAGCCTAAAGAAGAAAAACTATGACACTTACGGAACTACGCTACATTATCGCTATTGCGCAGACTAAACACTTTGGTCGTGCCGCAGAACTCTGTCAAGTCTCGCAGCCGTCACTTTCGGTGGCGGTAAAAAAGCTTGAGACAGAGCTTGGTATCAAGCTTTTCGAACGTAAAAGTTCTTCCATTATGGCTACTCCCCTAGGCGAGAGCGTCATCGAGCAAGCACAACGGGTCCTCGAAGAAGCAGACAAAATCGTCCACTGTGTGCAAATCGGAAAAGACCCCCTTTCTGGTCCCTTGACACTTGGTGTGATTTATTCGATTGCTCCATTTCTCATCCCAAGTCTCGTAGGAAGCATCAAGAAAGTTGCCCCTGCGATGCCACTCGTGCTGGCAGAGGGGAAAACTGCGCAACTCATTGAACAGTTGAAAAATGGGCAGATTGATGCCGCCGTGATGGCGCTTCCCGTTGATGAACCAACGCTAAGTGTTGCGCCGCTTTATAGCGAAGAGTTCTTGGCCTGTGTCCCCGTCAATCACAGACTGGCAAAGAAAGAAACTGTCTCAAAATTGGAAATTCGCGATGAGCCTCTGTTGCTACTTGGCGCAGGACACTGCTTGCGAGATCAAATCCTTTCCTTCTGCTACGACGGAACTCGAAACGATCCGCAAACTTCTGTAAAACCCTCTTCTGGCACATCTCTTGAAACGATTGTCTACATGGTCGCTCAAGGACTTGGTGCGACACTTCTTCCTGCAAGTGCCTACCCGTACTATGAGAACAACCCGATGCTACGCTTTGTGCCCTTTAGCCGAGTGAATATTCCAAAACGCACCGTTGCTCTTGTTTGGCGCAAAACATTCCCGAGACTACAGGCGATTGCAGCGCTATATCGAACAATCCGCGGACTAGAGCTTTACGGATGCGACGTTGTCAGTAACGACGCAACTACCGCCGATAGCCTCTTTGCTGCGCTAGAAGCGCAAACCAAGTAAGTGAGAAGGCCTATCCATGCGTAAAGACGTCGACTTGCGATTTACCCTTCCAACGGGGCCACATGCCACGCATGCGGTTCTTGATATGCTCGAAGGGAAGGTTGCAGCGACACCGAGTTCTTCCCTTTCAATTGACGAGCGAGCAAGAGAGGCCGCACAAGGTAACGCGCAGGCTCAATACGAACTTGCCAAAGCGCTTACAAGTGGGGCGCCTCTAGCGGAAAAGAATCGAGAAGCCGTGAAGTGGCTTCGGAAAGCCGTAGAAAAAGAGCACGCACAGTCTGAACATCTTCTTGGAATCCTCATTGCCCGCGGGCAAGGGGCAAGACCCAATC
>CAZHBC010000036.1:0-9769 GCA_964530715.1 uncultured Sutterella sp.
TCTTTATTGTTTCGCATGTAAGAAGAAAGAAAGGAAAACTGCGAAAGGACGCATCCGGCTACAAAGACAAAGAGAAAAACAACGGATGTTATAAAACGCAGTTTTCCAATATTTTCATTTAAACGCCCTGGGATTACGCGGGGTGTAAAAAGACTAAAGAAAATGCCAGGAGTGGCAAAAATTGCTGTGTGGTAAACGTAGCGTAAACCGATGAGCTCTGCGGCCTCCCGTGGGTCGGTCGCAAGAGCGTTCCGGAGCATATCTGGCGTCATCACCGTGCCATAGAGAGTGGTAAAAGCATCTGCCCCAGCACCGATGAGGGCAAAAAGGAAAAGGAGGATGCGCCAGCCAAAGCGCGGCATAAGGCGGATAAATAGAGAAAAGAGAGCCCACCAAAGGAAAAATAGAAGTAAAGCTACGGACGCTGTTGCGAGGAGCGCTCTTAAATTTCCCGCTCGCGCCATGTCAGAAAAAAACGGCATCGAGAGTAGCGTAAGTGCAAGACTTGCAAAGAGAGCCGCTTCTGAAACTGAAACACTTCTCTTTTGGGGCTCTCTTTCTGGCATGAAGAAGGAAAAAAGGATTCCTGCCGTGCTAAAACCCAATAAGGCCGATGCTGTCGTATGGCTTAGAAAATGTGCGCCATTAGCCATTCGCCCTACTCCGCAAATCAAGCCAAAGAGAATGACAGCGGCTAAGACAAGGTAGTGTTTCGAAATCCTAAGTCTTTTAGAAGCAAACCAAAGACCAAAAAGGCAGAACCCCGTGGAAGCGTGCCCAGCGGGCCAACAACCGCCTAAGCGATTTCCCCCTGTGAAAACCCAACTAAAGGGAGCGATTGCCCTTGTTACGCTTCCCCGAGGTGAAAATTCCTCAAAATCCCAAGGACAAGCGACTCCTGAGAAGTGCTTCATAAGAAGCATCAGCAATAGAGAAATGATTGCAGAAAGGAAGGCAAGAATAAGTGCCTTAAAAAGAAGTTCTTTCTTTTGACGTTTTGCAACGAAGGCTGAAATGAGAACCCCGCATAGAACCGCGGCAGTAAAAAACTTCGCACCTTTGTAGAAGATAACTTTCCACCAAACGGGATTAAACCACGCGCCGTCAGTTGCCCGATAAATCGCTCTCGCAATCGACAGATCTAAAGATTCAAATGGAACGAGCATTTGAACGAAGAAAAGTAAGAGCGCCGTGGTGGCACAAAAAGCTTCAAAAGTAAGTGGTTTTTTCATGGGAAATATCACCTATGTCGTCCTTCGTGAAATTCTCGTAGAGTTTCTTTTAGTCCTGTGTGAAATTTCCGTAAAATGCCGTAACAAGGCCACTAAAAACGGCCTCTTTTTCAATGGGATTCCTTTGCGATGCAGAAAATTCTCGTAATTGAAGACGAGCGTGCGATTGCAGAAAATATTGCCAATTATCTAAAGCGTGTTGAGGAGAGCTACACGGTAGTCACTGCCTCAGATGGAATTGATGGTTTTTCGCGGGCCGCTTCTGATGAGAGCATCGACCTTGTAGTCCTAGACATTGGGCTTCCTGGGATTGATGGCATTGATGTCTGCAAAAGATTAAGAGGCCTCGGTTGGACTAAACCCATCATCATGCTCACAGCTCTCGATACAATCCCCGATCGCGTAAAGGGCCTTGAGAGTGGCGCCGATGACTACCTCGTAAAGCCTTTTTCTCTAGAAGAACTGCATGCAAGGATTCGGGTGCAACTGCGTAGAAGACAAACTGAGGAAAAATCGACGGTACTTCGGGTCGCGGATCTGAAACTTGATTTACGCCTCTGGCAAGTGACAAAGGGGGATACTCCCCTCAGACTTAGCGCCAATGCGATGAAAGTTCTTGCCGTACTGATGAAGAAAAGTCCTTCGGTTGTGACGCACGAAGAACTAAGCCGAGAAGTTTGGAATAACCGCATCCCGTCTCCTGAGACAATCCGCTCACACGTTTATATGGTCCGCAATGCCGTGGACGGAAAGAGCGATAAGCCCCTTATTAAAACCATTCAAGGCATCGGTTGGGCATTAAGAGAAGATTAAGAAAAAATGTTGGATTCGTTAAAAAAATATCTTTCGCAAACAACGCTTACTGCGCGAATTATTCTCTCGATGATTGCGATGATTGCTGTGGTGGGCATCACTTACTGCTTTGCAATCTACTACGGGATTCACCTTGCGGAAGAAACACTCATCGGGCAGCGGATGAAAGAGCGTATCGAGCTCGCTGTGGCTTGGAAAAAGCCAGAAGAAGTGAAAGCTGCTGACTACTTTGTAATTTTTTCTAGCAACCCAAAGGAAAGTGGCGGTTTTGAAGCTGTTCCCGCTGAGTACATGAAGCTAGAAGATGGCTTTCAAGAGGTACTCTCTTCCGATGAAGACTACTTCCTTTACAAGTACACAGATCCGAAAACTGGCACAGTTTGGGTCATGCTTCAAGATCAAGCGGGATTTGAAGCAAAAGAAATTGATCTCTTAATCCAAGCAGGTGTTGGTTTATTAATGGCATTGTTGCTAGCAGGTGTCTTTGGCCTTTGGCTTGCGCACGGTGTTACAAGGCCATTTAAGCTTTTAGCCGCCGATGTAAAAGAGATGGCAGAGGCTACGGCATTTAAGCCACTCAATGTGCGGCCAGCCGCAGATGAAGTCGGAGAACTTGCTCTAACAGTTGAAAAAACACTTAAGAAATTTGATGCGGCTCTACAGCGTGAGAAAGCGTTCTCCGCAGATGTGAGTCACGAATTCCGCACCCCTCTTATGGTGATTTCGAGTTCCTTGGATGTTCTGAAACTTCCTGGAATTAAAGAGGATGAGAGACAACAGGAACTCACAAATATTGATGCTGCAAGTAAACGCTTAAATCGCCTAATCCACGTCTTTATGGCTCTTGCACGGGATAAAGAGATTGCAGGCGCTGAAGTGAAATCTTTAAAGGACGTCTTATTAGAGGCGATGAGGATTTGGGAGAATCAGGCCAAAGATAAGGGTCTTGCGATTGCATTTGAAGACCACAGCACGCAAAAGATAAGTGTAAATGTAGCCTTTGCGCTTTCTGTCGCAGATAACCTTGTACGAAACGCCGTGCAGTACACAAAAGAAGGGAAAATCACAGTTCGCCTCTACGACACTTACTTTGAAGTTGCAGATACTGGTGTTGGTATCAACGATGAGGAAAAAGAGTCGGTTTTAAAGCGCTTTGTCCGTGGGGAATCTGCCAAGGGCGAAGGTTACGGCTTGGGACTCTCTCTTGTGAAAAGAATTTGTGATCATGAACGGTGGTCTCTTGCCTTTCACGCAAATGAGCCTCGGGGGACAGTCTTTACGATTGGCCTTGAAAACAACAAAAAAGCAGAGCTTTCCTAGAGCGGCAACCGCACCGTAAAAGTAGAACCCACGCCAACATCACTTTCTACTGCGACACTACCGCGATAGAAAAGTGCGATGCGTTTTACGATCGAGAGCCCTAAGCCAGTCCCTTTAACCGTTTTACTGTGGCTTGTATCTGCTCTCCAGAATCTCTCAAAGACCCGTGGCAAGTCCTCTCGGGAAATACCAATCCCTGAGTCTTGAACGCGGAGTATGAGGGTATTTTCCTTTTTCGTAACCGATACCGTAACGAAGCCGCCCTCGCGGTTATATTTCACGGCGTTTTCCGCTAAGTTGCGAATAAGTTCTACGAAATGCGTGCGGAAGCCCGAGTAGGTAAAAGCGCTATCTACGTCCATATTTAGCGTGACGTGTCTTTCTAACGCTTTTCTTTCAAGCATTCCAAAGACCTCCTCAGTGACCTCTCGGAGGTTTACAGACTGACGTTCACCCCGTCCTACGCCTTCATCTAAGCGGGATAAAAAGATAATGTCTTCAATGAGTCGCGACATCGTCTGCGTTTCACGGACAATACGGCGAGCAAAAAGGGGGACATCTTCCGCGCGAGCAAGGTTTGTCTCCAAGAGCTCAGCGCTTCCTGCGATACTCTGTAGTGGCGTTTTGAGTTCGTGTGAGACGTTCGCTGTGAACTCCTGCCGCATTCTCTCGGAGAGTTTCTCTTGAGTGACGTCGGTAAGTAGGACAATAAAGCCTGTGATTTTCTCTTCCGTGCGCACTGCAGAGATGTGTAGTCTTAAGAATCTTCCTGCGACTTCTCTTTCTTGATAAAAGCCAGTAGCGGCGATCTTATTAGCTCGGATGGCAAGAAATGAGTTGCGATCGATTTCTTCAAAACTCTTACCGATGAGACTATCTGTAGTTGCTAGAAGTTTTTGAGCACTTCGATTCGCAGAGGCAATCCTACCCTCTGGCGTAAGTAGGAAGATTCCCTCAGTCATCGACTGCGTTAATGCCCCGAATTCAGAAGCCCTAAGGTGAATTTCTTCAATTCTTTTTTCAATTTCCTTATTTTGTTTATCAATCCGCGTAAGAAGCGGACTTAATTCATCGTAAAGGAATGACTTATCCTCTAAGGGCTTTTCTAAGTCGATGGCGTTTATCGGGGCTGTGATGCGATTTGAGAGCTTTCTAGCAATTCGTGCGCAGAGGAAAAGAGCAATGAGAAGGACTGGCGTAAGAAGAGCGGCAAATTTAATGAACCAGCCACTTACGGACTCAAGCGGTCGAGAAAGTCTAAGAAAAGTGCCATCGTGAAGGCGTTTTGCGCAGTAAAGAGCCGCATTTCCGAGGGTTTCTGACTTATGAAGGAGGCAGGCAAAGCCATCTACCTTAGCGCGAAGGATTTCTGGGCGATTTGCGTGGTTTTCAATGGGTAGAGCCGCTTCGGAATCTTCAAGCACAGTGCCGTCTGCTGCGATGTGTGTGAGCCTGGTATCCCCTAGCTTTGTTCCCGTAAATGGGAAAGCCCCCGTTTCAAAAGTGGCAGAAATGTCTTCAGCCAAGTGCATAAGCGAGGTCTCGGCACTCTTTTCTGATAAGTGAATAGCTAGGAGAACAGCAACCACAGTTGCGACGAAAAGGAGCGCTAGGCTACTAGCTAATATTGCCCTAAAGATTGCGCGTTTCACGATTGAACCTTGTAGCCTACGCCGTGCACGGTACGGATTTTCTCTGCGAAGTCTCCCAATTTTGTGCGAAGTGTTGCAATGTGCACATCCACCGTATGTGTTGTGACTTCACAATTTGCACCCCAAACACGCTCTAGAAGTGCCTCTCGGCTAAAGACGTGCCCAGGACGTTCGACCAAAACGCTAAGAAGATCAAATTCTTTCTTTGAGAGTGCGAGGGAGGCACCGTTGAGTGTGACTTCGTGCTTAGATTCATCAATGCTAAGGGGCCCAAGCGTTACGATGGAGGAATCCTCTTTTCGCTCTGTGCGACGTAAAACAGCTTTAATCCGCGCTGCCATCTCAAGCATAGAAAAGGGTTTCACAAGATAGTCATCTGCGCCTGCATTGAGTGCCTTGACCTTTTCAAATTCAGCTCCGCGCGCCGTGGCAAGGATAATTGGGATGTCTTTTGTTTCTTCTGTGCCGCGTAACTTACCAAGTAACTTAAAGCCATCCGCATCTGGGAGCATCACATCTAAGAGAATTAAGTCGGGTTTTGTCCGTCTTAAAGCAGTTAGAAACTCTGAGGCTTTGGCAAAGCCTTCAGCCGCAATCCCTAAGGAACGCAATGTATAGAGTTCAATTTCTCGGATATCGGTGTCGTCTTCGAGAACGTAAATCACGGATTGTGTCTCATCGATTAAAAATTGATGACACGCCAAGCGATTGCACAGGCGTGGTCTGCAATACGCTCAAGATACTTTCCAATCATCACCTTGTCAATGAGCCGAATGGAGGCATCAGCCTCATTCTTTGGGATATCCACTTCGTCTCTAAGTTCGGAAAAACCCTGATCAACAGCATCATCCGTGTCAATAACAGAGCGGGCGATTACTAAATCCCCTCGGACGAAGGCATCTAAAGCGTCCTTTGTCATCGAACGCGCTACGGCTATCATCGTTAGAAGTGTTTCATTGGGGACGTATTCTTTTGCCCCACTATTCTTTTCAATAATGACGCAGATATCTGAGCCCTGCACGCCAATTCTTTCCATGTCAGCTAAGGCTTTTAGCATCGCAGAGACTTTACGGAAATCCTTTGCTACGGGTTGCCGATGCATGAGAAAAGTAAAGCAGGTCTTTTCAAAAGATTCTGTTGCTTGTAGGAAGGCCCGCTTTTGAGCTTTGATATCACCGTCAATTGCCCCTACTCTTAAGGCTTGCTCAGCCTCGAGGAGTATTGCTTCCAGCCGAGAAGCAATTCCTATGAATTCTGTCGTAAGGTTTTCTAAGATTGCATCGATTTTCATGGGATTCATCCTATTTCTAACCAAAGCGTCCCGTGACGTAGTCTTCGGTCTTTTTGCAGCGGGGGCGTGTGAAGATCTGATCTGTGGTGCCGTACTCGATAAGATTTCCTAATAAGAAGAAAGCCGTTTTATCCGCGATACGAAGCGCTTGTTGCATATTGTGTGTGACAATCACAATCGCAAGGTGTTTTTTAAGTTCGCTCACGAGCTCTTCAATGTGAGAAGTGGCAATCGGGTCAAGGGCTGAGGTGGGTTCATCCATGAGAAGCACCTCTGGGTGAACTGCCAAGGCTCGCGCAATGCAGAGACGTTGTTGCTGGCCACCCGAAAGTCCCAAGGCGGGTTCATGAAGGCGATCTTTAACTTCGTCGAAAATAAATGCGCCTTTTAAGGCTTCTTCTACAGTTTCATCAAGTAGCGCTTTGTTCTTTACGCCATGCGTTCTTGGTCCATAGGCGACGTTTTCATAAATACTCATGGGAAAGGGGTTTGCCTTCTGAAAGACCATCCCAACGCGGCGCCTTAAGTCACTTACGTCAAGTTCCGTGTTAACTATCTCCTCGCCTTCAAAGAGAATGCTCCCTGTCATACGGACATTGTCGATGAGATCATTCATGCGGTTAAGAGAACGCAGGAAGGTGGATTTTCCACAGCCCGAAGGACCAATGAGCGCAGTGATGCTTTCTCTATCAATCGTAAGAGAAATGTTTTTTAACGCCTGTGTTTTCCCGTAAAACAAATTGAAATCACGAACGGAAAAGAGTTCCGTCATCGTTGTTATCCCCTTTTGGCTGCGGCGTGAGAGGTAAACCGCGCAGCAAAGAAATTAATAATGAGTCCAAGGAAAAGGAGAACGAAAGCCGCCACGAAGGCAACCTCAAATTCGCCCTGCTCTTTTGCGTAGACATAAAGCGCAACGGAAAGTGTTGCTCCAGGGCTTGTGAGAGCTTCTGAAGCTGAGAAGATTTGATGCGCAAAGCCAGCTGTGAATAGGAGCGCTGCAGATTCGCCTAACATACGGCCAATTGAGAGAATGCACCCAGCTGCGATGCCATCTGTGCAACTTGGGAGAACCACCGTACGAATGACTCTCCAGTGTTTTGCTCCCAAACCAAATGCACCTTCTCTATAAGAATTTGGCACTGCTTTGAGGCTTTCTTCCGTTGTACGGATAATCACCGGGAGATTCATCACAGCAAGGGTAAGAGAGCCCGCGATTAGAGATGTTCTAAAGCCTAAGAATTGACAGAAAATCATCATTCCAACGAGGCCATAGATAATCGACGGGATGCCAGCGAGAGTTTCTACGGCTCCCTCAATCACAGCAACAATTCTTTTGTGCTTTGCGTACTCTGTTAAATAGATTGCGGCCCCTATTCCCATCGGTAATACAACAAGGACAGCTGCAAAGACAAGATAAATCGTATTAAGGATATCGGGTAGCAGTCCAATGGTTCCTTCTGTGTAACTTGGACGCGTAAAGAGGATTTCCGTTGAGATATTTGGAATCGCTTCTACGCAAACGTAGAGAAGAAGCGAAAACGTAATTGCCGCACAAAAGAATGCCGCGGCTCCAGAGATGCCTCTTAGGAGAGCTGAGTGTAGAGCCCTTTTTCTAGCAAAACTATTTTGCATGGGTTTTCCCTCCTTTCAAAATGGCGTTTAAAGCCGCATTTACAAGAAGGATGAATCCAAAAAGGACCAGCGCAATGGAAAAGAGTGCTTCACGCTGTAGCCCCGAGGAGTAGGACATTTCGCTTGCAACCGCAGTTGTGAGGAAGCGCACACTTTCAAAGAGACCAGGCATATTGGCTGCGTTTCCCGCGACCATCATCACGGCCATTGCTTCACCGAGCGCACGGCCGACACCCAGAACGGCCGCCGCAGCAATACCGCTTGAGGCCGCGGGAATCACAACTCTAAAAACTGTTTCTGTTTCATTTGCTCCAAGGGCAAGACTTGCAAGCCTGTAATCAAGAGGGACGGCCTCTAGGGAAGTTACCGTGACTTTCACAATTGTTGGAAGAATCATCAAAGCAAGAACGAGAGACGCGGCAAGAAGCCCAGAGCCGTCGGGGAGATCAAATGTCTCTTGAATCCAAGGGACAAGAGTTAGCATGCCAACAAGACCATAGACCACAGAGGGAATACCTGCTAAGAGGTCGACTGCAGTACCGAGGATTTTCTTTACGGCTGGAGCCGCAAAGAAAGCGATGTAAACGGCAGTGAAAAATCCTGTCGGCAACCCAATTAAAAGGGCAAGCGCTGTACCGTAAACACTCGTTAGGATAAAAGGCAAGATTCCGAAGCTCGGTGTCTCAGCGGTCGATGCCCAACGGGTGTTAAAAAAGAAATCCACAATGCCAATCTTACTGATGGCTGGAATGCCCGCGACGAGTAGATAGGCACAAATCAGAACGACAAAGAGGACATTAAGCGCGCCTAGCGTGCGAAATGTCCCTGCGGCAAGGGCTTCAGAATCTAATGTTTTGAAGACTTGCAAAATAGAATTTTGAGCTTTGGGGGCGGCTGTAATTGTCTCGTCAAATATGTGCCGCCCCCGAAGTTCTCTCCTGAAAACCATCATTTAACAGGCACAACACCGGCTTTTCTTAAGAGCGGAGCAACGTCTTTACTCGTTGCATACTTGTAGAAGGTATCGAAATCAGCACTCTGCTTTGCTCCCTTCTTCGTTGCAAAAACGAAGGGACGCTGCAGTTTGTAACTCTGATTTTGTACCGTGGCTTCATTTGCAGCGACACCATTCACGGTGAGGACCTTCACTTTCTTATTTGCGGCAGAAAGAGAAGCGTATCCGATGGCGTTCTTATTCTTCGCCACAGTCGTGAGAACATCACCAGTGCTTGTAAGTTCCTGACGATACTTGCAGGAATCTTTTGTCTTTGTGACAGACTCAAAACCATCACGTGTGCCAGAGCCAGCTTCACGACCGATAAGAACGATAGGACGGTCTGCGCCCCCAAGCTCTTTCCAACGGGTGATCTTCCCAGTGTAGATGTCGTGAATTTCATCGAGTGTGAGATTCTTAACTGTGTTACTCTTGTTGACAACAATAACGATGCCATCCAAGGCAATAACGGTTTCGTTTAATTCAGCCTTTTCTGCTGACTTAAGACCACGACTAGAAAGACCAATGTCGCAACGTCCTTCACGGACGGCTGCAATTCCAGCACCAGAACCTGTTGGGCTGTAAGTCACGCGAATGGAGGGATTGGCTTTTGTGAAAGATTCGGAAAGAATACCAATCACTTTTTCCATCGAGGTAGAACCATCTGTGGAAACTGTACCTGCTTCGGCTGTAAGGGAAACGGCCCCTGTAGCAACAAGGCTAGCGATAACTGCTAGGCTTTTCATTTTGCTGACAATCATTGTCATGCTTAACTCCTAACTAATGTTGTTTGGTTGTTGGGGCGAACTCTAGAAAGGAGAATTCAGGAAAG
>CAZHBC010000037.1:0-9748 GCA_964530715.1 uncultured Sutterella sp.
TCTGAACATCTTCTTGGAATCCTCATTGCCCGCGGGCAAGGGGCAAGACCCAATCCCCAGATGGCACACGCTCTTTTCCGAAGTGCTGCGACAACAGGCTTCGCCCCCGCTCAGTATGACCTCGCTAGAAGTCTCCTTTGGGGCTTTGGCTGTGAGGCAAATCCGCGTGAGGCCCTTACGTGGTTTCGGCTTGCTGCCGCTCAGGGGCACGTCTTAAGCCAAAAAGAAAGTGCTGACGCTTACCTTCAAGGTAGGGGCTGTCAGGTCGACTTAAGGCAGGCTACTTCTTACCTAAAGAAAGCGGTCCTAGGGGGGCTTGAAGAATACGCCGCTGACTTGGGAGAGCTCTACCTACGAGAGGACAATCCAGTGCGTAACGAAAGTGAAGCGATTCGTTGGATTTCTGAAGCGGCTCGCAGTGGAAATGCCCCAGCTCAGTACCAGCTTGCGCTCTTTTATGAATCAGGAAGAATTCGAGAGTTACGCCCCAATACGGGTCTAAGTTGGGCCGTAAGATCTGCGGATAATGGCTTTATACCTGCCTATCTGCTCGCTTCGAAGATCCTCGAGAAGAACACGCATGCCACTACTGATGCGATGGAAAAAGCCTATGCACTAACACTTCGCGCTTTAAAGTTAAGTGAGAAGACCACAGATGCTGGACTTAAAAACGAATGCGCATTACGCAGTAAAGAAATCGAATTAACGCTTGCCGCTTCTCAAATCGAAAAGGCAAAAACGCTCTCCAAATGTGAGCAATCTGTTACGCAACTTTTAGCCATTGGGCGGTGAAAAAAAATCCTTGGACCGCGTAGTGTATTCCAAGGAAAGCATGCGTTTATAACACATTTTTCCTTCTTTAGTAGCATTCGAGCGGGGTTAAAACCAAGACTGTTCCGCTTTACCACGTTTTTCTAGGGGAAAGACGCAGTGCCAAAGACCCTCAGAGCATCTCAAATAGTATAGTGTTGCTCTTAGTGCGATACCTCCCTTCCTAGTAAAGAAAGGCCCGTTCTGATTTAGTTACGGGAGAGAGGCATCGAAATCTAAAGCGAACAATTGTTCACAGACCCAAGGAGTATTTCATGAATCGTCTCGCTCTTGTAGAAAAAATCGCCGCTAAACACGGCATCTCTAAAGCTCAGGCTGGCCGCATCCTCGCCACAATCACAGAGGAAATCATCGCAACCGTTAAGAAGAATGATCCGCTTACCCTCGTCGGATTCGGCACCTTCAAGCAGCAGGCTCGCCCCGCTCGCACAGGTCGCAACCCGATTACGGGCGCCGCAATCAAGATTCCCGCCAAGAAGCTTCCGAAGTTTGTCCCAGGCTCTGCCTTCAAGGAAGCCGTTAACAAAAAGTGCGGTAAGTGCAAGAAGTAATTACCTCTAAGAGTAGGTAAAAAAATTCCCGAAGGGTTACGAGCCTTTCGGGATTTTTTGTCTTTCAAATTTTTATGCGGCGGGGGTTTCTGGCTTACAGATTGGAATCTTCACTGTGACAGTAAGACCGTGAGGAACCGTTGTCGAAAGATTAACAGAGCCAGAACAGCGTCTTACGACACGATCGACAATCGCAAGTCCTAAACCAGTACCTGCAGTGCCACCGCGTGCCGCGTCTCCCCGCTCAAAGGGGCGCATCAAGCGACTTGCCTGCGACATATCGAGACCAACACCGTAGTCACTTACAGTAAGCTGAGCGAATTTCTTATCTTCCGAAAGCGCAAAATTAATCGAAAGATCCAAAATACCATCTTCACTCTTACCGTAACGCAAAGCGTTTGTGAAAATATTCTGCACCACACGCGAAAGTTCAATCGCGTGTGCCATCACCCAAATATCATGCGCAATCGAGGCGCGAAGTCTCACACCCGGGTCGATATCAAGGCGCGCCGCGTGAATTGCTTCCGAGACCAATTTACTCATGTCAAGAGCAGATAGCGGCAGATTGTTCCGTCTTGCGTAGTCCATAAATTGATTAACAATACGCTCCATCTGCTCTAAGTCGCTTACCATCGCCTCATGTGTCTCTTTGGGAAGATCTGCGAGCTCAGTCTCAAGTCGGAGCCTTGTAATCGGCGTACGTAAATCATGCGATACTCCCGCCAAAAGCACCTCACGATCTTTTTCCATACGAGTGATGTCTTGAACCATACGGTTAAAGCTCGAATTCACTTCTCGAAGTTCCTCGGGGCCACTGTCCTCTGGCAAAGCCTTAGGAGTCCTACCGCGACCAAATTCACGCGCTGTCGTAGAAAGAAGATTCAGGGGAGCAGTGAGTCGACTTGTAATCAAAACCGCACAGAGAATACTTGCAACAAAGGCAGCTAGAGCCCACCAAATCCAAGTTTTCCCGTAGGGAGGATCCAAGATTGTTGCATTCGTTCTTAGCCAGTAGGCGTCTCCATCGATTGAAAAAGAGACCCAAAGGCCTGGCTCATCGTTAACGCGTTCAGCTAAGACCGTGTCCTCCCCCAAGGCTCCCTGCACTGAGGCGATAATGTCCTCAATGGAATTGGAATATGACCCGCTTTCTGACAGAGGAACCACATCATCATCAGCCTCTTTGGGAAGAATGCGTAGCCCCTCTCGATTCGCAAGAACAAGTAAAAGGTCTGGCCGATACACAGGATCTGCGGAAATCAACGCATAGCGCGTGAGATTTGCCATCGAGACAATCTGTTGCGCGGTCGCCTGCACATAGGGCACTTCATTTAAGACACGAAAACTCTGCAACCATCCCATCACACAGAAGATGATGAGAAACATGAGCAGAATAAACGTACGCCAAAAGAGGTTTGGCGTACGATTAAGAGTACTGGCCATGGTCTATTCCAAAATGCGCTTAAGCTTGGGGCTCTTCGCCTTCCTCAGGATCGTCAGGGATGAAAACATATCCCAAGCCCCAAACGGTCTGTAGGTACCGGGGTTTAGAAGGATCAGCTTCAATCAACTTTCTGAGGCGACTCACCTGCACATCAAGCGACCGGTCAAAGGCTTCATACTCACGGCCGCGGGCCATTTCCATCAACTTCTCACGCGAAAGCGGAACACGGGCATGACGTGCGAAGGCCTTCATCACGGAGAATTCCCCTGTCGTAAGCGTCACGGCCTTACCGTCTTTACGAAGCTCTCGGCGTCCGAGATCAAGTTCAAAATGTCCAAACCGAACGATTTCATTTTCTTTTGTCGGAGCCCCGGGTTGGTCGGCCTCAGGACGACGACGCAACACAGCGTGCACACGAGCCAACAGTTCACGCGGATTAAAGGGCTTCGGTAGATAATCATCTGCGCCAAGCTCTAAACCGACGATGCGATCGACATCCTCTCCTCGCGCCGTAAGCATGATGATTGGCGTTGTATCTTTAGCCGCGCGCAAACGGCGCAGAATCTGCAGGCCATCCTCGCCTGGCATCATCAAGTCGAGAATCAACACATCGAATCTCTCTCGCATCCAGATTCGATTCATGCTCTGTCCGCCGTCAGCCACTGTGACAGAAAAATCATTTTCCCCAAGATACCTACGCAACAAGTCGCGCAATCTCGGATCATCATCGACTACGAGTACTTTCGGATTACGTGCCAATTCAGTCATAAAACAACTCCCAAAAAGAGCAATGTCACTTGCTCGTGGCCTCAACTAACTCACAGTTTTGGATTGTGCCTTCTTTTCTTTCTCTGTGGTGCCACCACAAATTCTAGTTACAATTTTTTTGCAACAGAAGCCCCCAAAACATTTTCTATCTCCTAGACTTAGAAGGAAATTTAATAAACGGTACTAACCGGATCTTACTTGTGGCATATGAAAAAGCCTTTCTGTGAGTTTCTTTGTGTTGTTCCCCTTGCGTTAGCTGGCGCTTCAGCGTCCGCTCAACCACCGTTGCCGTTTCCTGACGATTTGCTCTTCCCTGCGGAAAGTCTCTTTTGGGACCAAATGAATGACGCACAGCGTGCGGCCCTTTGGCCCGTTCTCTCACAGGAACAACAACTTGCCCATTGGCGCTTTATGGACAAGGCCGAAAGACGCGCCTTGAGAAATAACCTTAAACCCTACCGCGGCTCTCTATTTCGCTTGCACTACGCAGGCATTCGCCCGTCAGCCTCGATTAACGCACCTCGGCAGATGACAGATGAGGAATTAAGCCTCTTGCGTAAACAGGTTCACCGCGTCTCCATCGAACTGCAGTCTGGTGTTCCTTTCGAGTGCACAGATCCCCGCAACTGCCCGAGCGTACTTGTGCGCTTTACGGACAATCACTAGGCCCCTTTCGCTTAGGGCTTTCTTTTTTTGATACCCCCAAATAATTGACGCGCCAAGGCCTTTAACTTTGACGCGTCCGAGTTTCTAAGGAAATCTTGATGTTTCTCTCAGATCAGAAGAAATCTGCCTCCGCCTTTTTAGCAGCCTCTCGGTCTCCTGCTAGGACAAAAGTAATTCCCTCTTTTTGAATCATCTTTCTTAAAGCTGCGTTCACCGCTTTCACATCCAAAGCACGCAATCTTTCATCAAAGCGTTTACTCTCAAGGAAATCCGTATTTAGAAGCATGTAGGTATTCCAACTTTCCGCTAGTTGAGCATCCTGCGCGCGATTAACAGCCCGGTATTGCAAGAGACCATCGATGGCTTCTGCGACTTCCTTTTTCGTAAAGCCCGTTTCTAAAGCTCGATTAATTTCTTCACGCATCGCTTTTTCTGCTTTCGCTAGATTCTGCGGGGCAACAATCGCATACCCTATCCACGAAGCTCTATCACCAAAGCGCGGGAGAAGTACCTGACTGTGAACCCCATAACTTAAGCCATCCTTTTGCCGTAAGCGGTTAACAAGACGATTGGAAATCGAGGGGCCGCCACCCAGAATCCAGTTTGCCACTTCAAGCGCAGCGGCATCTTCAGAAAGCAATTTCCCCGAGAAATCGATTCGGGCAAAGATTGTTGCGTTTTCTTTACTGGGTGTATCGATGACAATGCGTTTAGCTGCTACGGGTTTAAATTCTGACTCGAAGGCTTCAAACGCGTTCCCTTTACCCTGAGACTTCTTTTGACCGAGTGTCTTTTCAAGGACACTACGAACCTTCTTCGCATCAAAGTCCCCTACGACGGCAACGGCGCCATGTTCTGTGGAGAAAACATCACGGTACCACGCATAGGCTTTTTCGCGATTCACGGCTTTAAGCGCCTTTAGAAACTCTTCCGTTGTAAGAGAATTCCGAGGATCTCCCTCGGGATAAGTCCTAAAGTGCTTTCTAAGAGCATCCCGCGCGAGAACGATTGGATCGTCACTCTTGGCTTCAACCGCGGTACTCAACTGGCGCACATAGTTAGAAAATTCTTTTTCTGGATAGGAACTCTTTGCTTCAAGTTCTTCCATAAGTTTTAAAGAATCCTCTAACGTATCGCGCGTGCAGGTAAAGGTAAAGACGTCGCCTTGAATCTTAAGATTTGTCATAGCATCGGCAATTTGAGTCTTACTGCGCGTCTCTGTTCCCTTTAAGAGCATGGAACCCAAGAGTCTATCGAGGACGGGTTTCCCCGTTGCCGCCTTAAGGTTTCCGTAACGGAAATCTGTGATGACTGTCACTGTCTTTCCACGGGTATCCTTTGAGAGAAGCGCAACGGAGACGTCTCCTACCTTAAAGCGCTCCGTGCGGTTGACAATGTTTTCTTGGCTAACATCGAAACTTTCTGTCGTCTCTCCTTCTTTTTTGAAACTAAAGCCCGAAAGAACACTCTCAACTGTCGGTGTCTTCATTGCTGGTGCGCGTTTTGTTGCCGCATCAGGGATAAAAAGCCCAACAACACGATTATCACGAACGAAGTAATTCGCCGCAGCCTTATTAACTGCGTCCGTTGTGAGTGCGGCAATTCTGTCTCGATTGACAAAGAAGAAGCGCCAATCGCCTAAGGCGATGTAATCGGAAAGGTCAACTGCGAATTCCTCTGGGTCACTTAAGGCCCTCTCGTAGTCCGTTGCAGATTCTGTCTGCATTATCTTGAGTTCAGCCTCAGTTACTCCCTCTTTCGTAAAGCCCTCTTCAATGACTTCAATCATCTTCTCGCGGACCTTTTCCGCAGAGTCTTCTTTTTTAAGCATTGCGCCAAAGAGAACAAACCCTGGGTCTCTCGTTGACATTGACCAGCCAAAAATCTGACTTGCAAGTCCTGTTTCAACAAGAGCCTTATAGAGGCGCCCCCGTGGAGCATCCGCCAAAACCTCTACCGCGGCATCCACAGCCGTCGCTTCCGCTGTGAGAGCCGAAGGAACACGATAAGCAATGGCAACCATCTGTGTTTCCCCTGGGCGGCGGACTTCGAAATACCGGGGTCCATCTGAGGTAGGCTCCTCTGTCCACTCACGCGCAAGCGTGCGCTTTGGCTTTGGAATCTTCCCAAAGGTTTCTTCAATCCAAGCGAGAACCTTTTCTTTATCAAAGGCGCCTGATACCGTCAAAACGGCATTGTCAGGTTGATACCACTTCTTATAGAAAGCTTGAATGTTCTCAATTGGGACATTCTCAATATCGCTTCTTGCCCCAATGGTTGAGCGACCATAGGCGTGCCAATCAAAAAGAATGGATTGCATGCGTTTGAGCATCACGCGAGTGGGTTTATTTTCTCCCATCTCAAATTCGTTTCTCACCACGGTCATTTCCGTATCAAGATCGCTCTTTGCAATCTTGGAATTGACCATAGCATCCGCGCTCCAGCCGAGAGCCCAACGCATGTTGTCGTCTGTGGCAGTGAAACTTACAAAGTAATTCGTGCGATCAAGCCATGTCGTCCCATTCATACGGAACCCGCGTTTTGCGAATTCCTTCGTGGGATCTGGATAGTTGAGGCTTCCCTTAAACATCAAGTGCTCTAAGAGATGCGCCATTCCGGTTTCGCCGTAATTTTCCTGACGAGACCCCACGAGGTATGTCGTATTGACAGTTGCTGTCGGTTTACTTGCGTCTTCAAACAAAATGACCTTAAGACCATTGGAAAGTTCATAACTTGAAATCCCTTCTACAGTCTCTAAGGGTTTAATACCCGCCGATGCGGCAGCAAATGAAGTAACAGTGGCAAGCGTCATAATGAAGTACTTAATTGGGTTAATGAACTTAAGATTCATAAAGCAAGATTCCCGTGCACTAGCACCAATTTCCTAAGAAATTTTTAGAAAAAACATGGCTAGTGATTGTATCGCCCAAAAATCCAAGAGATCCTCGCCTGACGGATCTCTTTGTAAGAAAGGTTTAAGAAATCCCAAATTCTTCTTTTCGCAAAATAGAATTTCTTCGATATCTTGAAGAAAGCGCTTTAGAAGCAACAGCCGCGTGTTCTATTAAACTAGCGAACCGCAGACACCCTTGATATACATTTTTTCTTACAAAATTTTTTATTGTGAAACTTTTATTTGACCTTTTTCCCGTCATTCTTTTCTTCGCAACGTTTAAATTTGCGAATGGAGATCCTGCGGGTTGTTCGGCTTTTTTTGAGAACCTCTGTGGATTGGAGTTTCCCGTGGCACAGTCGCCTGTGCTTGCGGCAACGTCCGTTGCGATTCTCGCATCGCTCCTACAGGTACTCTTTGTCTTCTTACGGGGCAAGAAACCTGAAGCGATGCTTTGGATCTCCTTAGCGGTCATACTCGTTTTCGGAGGCTTGACGATTTTCCTTCGTGACGAGATGTTTATTAAGTGGAAGCCGACGATTCTTTACTGGATTTTTGGCGCGATTCTTTTTTACGGAATTCTCACAGGAAAGAACTTCATGACTAAGCTTTTCAAGAAGCAGTTGGAGCTTCCTGAGGATTGTTGGAACACTATGCAAAAGGCATGGTGCATATTTTTTGCTTGTGTTGGTGCGTTAAATCTTGCCGTAGCTTACGGGTGCTCGACGGAAACATGGGTTAACTTTAAAATGTTTGGTTTACTCGGCATCACATTTGTTTTTACATTAGGATTCGGTGTATGGCTCACCAAAAAAATCCCGCAAGAAAAAGTTTTAGAGGAAAGTAAATGAAAATTACAAAGTCTTTGATTCCCTTGTTTGTTCTTGGTGCATTTGCGCTAAACGCCTCTGCGGCCGTGGAAGCCTTCCAGGTTAACGGTAAGACTGTCACAAAGGCCGAGCAAGAGGAGCTCATTGACGCGCTCGTCAAACGTGGTGCTACACGCGATGAGCAACTCGAAGAACGTGTCCGTTACACCCTCCTTCGTGATAATGCGCTCATTCAGAAAGCGAAGAGCGCCAAACTCGAAAGAAGAAAGGATGTCCAAGAGGCAATCCGCAAGAGTACCGATGCGATTCTTGTTCGTACCCTCGTCTCTGATTGGCTTAAAAAGAATCCAGTAGATGAAAAAGAAGTGCGTGCTCTTTACGAGCAGGAAAAGAAGGCTTGGGGCGATGAGGAGGTTTCTGTTCGCCACATTCTCGTTCGTGAAGAATCTAAGGCTAAAGATGTCCTAAAGCGCTTAAACAAGGGCGAAAAGTTTGACACGCTCGCAAAAGAAGTTTCCATCGACACGGAGCAGAACAAAAAGGCTGGTGGCTTGATTGACTGGACATCTCCTGCTGTCTTTGATAAGGACTTTGCGGCCAGCTTCAAGAAACTCGCCCCAGGGAAGATGACAACGCAACCTGTGAAGACTCGCCTCGGCTGGCACATTATTAAGCTTGAAGGACGTCGTGCTGCACAGCGTTGGTCTAACTACGATGCTGTCAAACCGTCTTTGACACAGCTTCTTAACCAAAAGAAGGTGCAGACCTACATTGACTCGGTTGTGAAAGAAGCCAAAGTCACTCCGAAGAAGTAATCTTTGACGGGCATGTCAGTCGAAACCCTTTTCGACTCTGCGCTTGATGCGCAATTTCAAATACCGGCGCGCGCTTCGCGCGCCGTGCTTTTCCCCTGCAAGGGTGCGGGTGATTCTGCAGCCCTTGCGGGGCTTTTCGAAAAATCCCGCAAAGAAAACGCGCTTCTCGTTCTTATCTGCGAAGAAGCCTCCGATGCTTTGCGTTTCACAGAAGAACTCTCTTGGCTACTGCCACAAGCGAAGATTGCTTTTCTTCCGGACTGGGAGACACTTCCCTACGACACAACGAGTCCGCATGAGACTCTCGTCAGTGAGAGGCTTGAAACCCTTTGGCGTCTTACAAATGGCTCTAAAGGAACCTCCCCTGACATCCTCATCGTCTCAGCCTGTTGCGCGGCATTTCGATTCGCGCCACGAGAGTTTGTTTGCTCCAACACATTTTTCTATAAAAAGGGGCAAAAGCTTTCTCTTGAGAATCTAAAACACACTCTCATCGAAAGCGGCTACTGCCGCGTCGATCAAGTCTATGCCGCTGGAGAATTTTCCATCCGCGGTAGCCTCGTCGATATCTTTCCGATGGGTGCCGCTAAACCCTTCCGTTTGGATTTATTTGACGATGAAATCGATTCCATTCGGATTTTTGATCCTGACTCACAACGCTCCTCTGTGAC
The DNA here is from genome assembly GCA_964530715.1 of uncultured Sutterella sp. GTDB lineage: Bacteria > Pseudomonadota > Gammaproteobacteria > Burkholderiales > Burkholderiaceae_F > Duodenibacillus. The sequence continues at coordinate 9,470 of CAZHBC010000037.1, forward strand.
TGTGGAAAATATTCGTATCCTCCCCGGGCACGAATTTCCCATGGACGAAGCTTCTTTAAATCGCTTCCGGGAGAATTGGCGAAAGACCTTTGAAGGGGACCCCACACGGTCTTCCGTTTACACAGATACTTTTGATGCAATTGCCGCTGCGGGTATCGAATACTATCTACCTCTCTTTTTTGATTCGACTGCAACCCTTTTTGACTATCTTCCCGCCACTTCGCTTGTCGTAACCTACGGGGATGTGGATGCGGCAATTCGCTCCTTTTTTAAAGAGAC
>CAZHBC010000038.1:0-5899 GCA_964530715.1 uncultured Sutterella sp.
GCAGTTTGGGGAATAACGCATTCAGGGCGTAGGGATATGAGTATTTTCGCTGCAGCCCTAGGAATGGGGGCAAGAACGGTACGCGTGGGCTTTGAAGATAGTGACTATTACGACCCGAATATTCGGGTTACGATGAATGCTCCGCTCGTTAAGATGGTTCGTGACTTTATCCGCTCCATGGACAAAGATGTGATGACGCCTGCAGAAGCCCGTGCGTTCCTAAATATTGGAGCGGCTAAATCTTTTTAAGTTGATGTTTGCCGCCGTGGCGCGCAATTGTCTCAAGACGGGCGTGTTGGCTACTTTCGGCTCGAAGTCTACGGGCCTCTGTGCGATCGACCCAGAGTTCAGAGCCTAAGTCGATTCTGTCGCCTTCGGTAAGTTTGGCCTCAGGGGTAACTTTCTGAGTCCAAAGACCGAGGGCGTCTTTATTAAAAGGAATATGCGCAGCCTCGAGGGCATCGCCCACGGTAGAGCCTTCGGGAACTTCTAGGAGCCGTTTTTGGGCTTTTCCTGTTTTTGCATCAATTGTTGCAAGGGTAATGCGCATGGGTGTTCGTGCTTTAAAATGACTAACTTGCAGTGAATTATACGGAGCAGGGTCAGACTCATGGCTGGACCAATCAAAAACAAACGCGCGACATTTGATTACTTCATCGAGGAACGCTTTGAGGCGGGGCTCGTCTTGCGTGGCTGGGAAGTGAAAAGTGTCCGAGCTGGGCGTGCAACGATTAATCTTGCGCATGTCTACGTGCGAGAAGGGGAACTCTTCCTTTGTAACGCACATATGACGCCCGCAGATCAAATCAGTACGCATGAGAAGCCAGAGATGTCTCGCACACGTAAGCTTCTTATGCATAAGCGTGAAATCACACGCCTCATTGGAAAAGTTGAGCGTGCAGGTTATGCCTTGGTTCCTCTCGATATCCATTTCAAGAATAATCGCGTGAAACTCGAACTCGCCCTCGCTCGCGGTAAGAAGAGTTATGAAAAGCGTGAAGATATCAGTAAGAAAGACTGGAAGCGCACGCAAGAACGTATCATGAAAAATGATATGACCCGTGGAAAACCGCGGCAAAACTACAAAGATGTTTAGGGCGTTTCGGTAAGTATGTCTGAAGAGAATTTAAAAGAAGTAGATTGCAAATTAGCGGAGACGGAACTCACAGACGAGAGGATTGGGCCTGCGGATTCTTTCTTAAAGTTGCATCGCTTAACAGTACGGCTTCCGAATGGGGCTACAAGCAAGCGAGACGTTGTGAAACACCCCGGGGCTTGCGCCATGATTGCCATGGATGAAAAGGGCTATATCTTGCTTGAGCGGCAGTGGAGAGCGCCTTTTGGAAGGGCTTTCTGGGAAATCCCTGCGGGGAAAATTGATCCCAATGAACCGTCTCTTACCTGTGCAAAGCGGGAATTAGAAGAAGAGGCAGGAATCCGTGCCGCACAATGGACATTCCTTGGTACGATGCATAACGCCATTGGTTACAGCAATGAACACATTGATGTGTATCTTGCGGAGAAGTTAACCGAGGGAAAACGTCACTTAGATGACAATGAATTTCTCTTTGTTGAAAAACGTCATTGGAAAGAGGTTCTTGCCATGACCTACACGGGAGAAATCACAGACGCTAAAACCATCTGCGCAATGCATTGGTTCCTGCAGTACCTAAAGGAAAGCGGGAAGGATTCTTCGTAGTTTTAAGAATTCTTTTTAAACCTTAAGAAAATTTCTAAGAGAAAGTTTTCTTTAAAATCAAAGCGCCGCGTAGTCTCTACTTAAAAGTGCCTATGCGGCGATTTTTTTGCTGTGCTATCTTCCTTGCCGTGGGTGAGGTCAAACGACTCTTAACACACCCAAAATAGAGAGAATTTTTAGACCATGTCTTCTAACCGTCAAATTCGTATTTCTGGCACATGCAATATGTGCACCATGCGAATGTGCTGCATGCTTTAGGGCAGCATAAGCGCAAGCGTATTTTGACGACTCTCTGAACTTCGGAATCCTTCTCAAAAACCTCGCGGCTTATAGCCGCCCTAAACCAAACGGACTGCACCGGCAGTTTTCCGGCGTACGTCTTTGCCTTTGGGTTTACCCCCTTTCAACTTCAAAAAAACATAAGGAACACATCATGACAAACAGAGTAAATCAATTAAAAAAAGGAGCCATCGCCTTTGCCGCCGTTGCCTCTATAAGCTTTCTTCTTACGGGTTGCGGAGATAAAGCCCAGAGCGATGTGAAGATTGTGAAAGTCGGCGTCGTCGGCGAATACAACGCTCAGTGGGAGACAGTGAATGCGAATTTGGCAGCAGATAAAATCAAAGTGGAACTCGTGAAGTACTCCGATTACGCAACACCGAATCGTGCGCTTTCCGATAAAGAGATTGACCTTAACGCCTTCCAACACAAAGCCTTCCTTGCTAACGACATTAAGCGTAACGGCTACAAGGTCGTTTCTATTGGCGAAACCATCCTTGCTCCGCTCCGTATCTTCAATAACAAAACAAAGATTCAAAAAATCTCAGACATTAAAGATGGCGACAAGATTGCAATTCCTTCAGATCTCACTAACGGGGGCCGTGCTCTGAAACTTCTTGAAGCCGCAGGGTTAATCGAACTAGATCCCGCCAAGGGCTATGTTCCCAACAAGACAGATATCACAAAATACAATGTGAAAATCGAAATCCTTGAAGCCGAATCTGGTGTCCTTGCAAACCTTCTTCCTGACGTTGTCGCAGCTGTGATCAATGGCGGCAATGCCTACACCGCGAAGCTTGACCCCTATAAGGATTCCATCTTTTCAGAAAACATCTCTGCGGACAATCCCTACCTGGGGAAACTTGCGAACATCATCGTTTCGCGTGAGGCGGATGCAAAGAACCCCGTTTACTTAAAGGTTGTGAAGGCCTATCAGTCTCAGAATGTTGCGCAGACACTCAAAGATGCCTATAAGGGTGCCTTTATCCCTGTTTGGTCGGGAGCAGCGGAGTACAAACTTAAGTAATTGCTTCTTTGAGAAAATGTTTAGTTGAGAGGACTTTGGAGACCCATTAATCTTCGAAGTCCTCAGAAGAAAATCACAATAATCGGGACACGCCAAGAACTATGGATAGAAAAGAAACAATTCATGCGAAGATTCTTCAAAGGATTGCCGCCTACGAGGATGCAGCGCGAGCGATACACGCGCACCCTGAGACGAGTAATCACGAGTACTTCGCACAAGATGTGTTGACAAAACTTTTAAGTGAAGATGGGTTTGAAGTTACGAAAGACGTTGCAGGACACCCAACAGGGTTTACAGCAACATATAAGAGTAAGAAAGCGGGTCCCGTTCTTGTTTTCCTCGCAGAATACGATGCTCTCAAAGGTATTGGCCACGCCTGTGGCCATAATCTATTTGGCGCAACGAGCGCACTGGCTGCTGTTGCTCTAAAGAGCGTTATTGATGAAACGGGTGGCGAAGTTCGTGTATACGGAACACCAGGTGAGGAAGGTGGAGAAAACGGTAGCGCGAAGGGAAGTTTTGTTCGCGAAGGGTTCTTCAAAGATGTGGATGCGGCCCTCTGCGCACACTCAAGTCGAGCAGGATACACGTTGACACCACCGACACTTGCCTGTGCTCCTGTGGATATTGTTTTTCACGGGCGGGCCTCTCACGCAGCAAGTGCTCCTGAAAAAGGAATCAATGCACTGGATGCCGTAATCCAGGTTTACAACTCGATTAATGCCTTGCGTCAGCATCTAACGCGTGATGTTCGTATCCACGGCATCATCACTGATGGCGGTAAAGCTCCGAATGTAGTTCCAGACTTCGCCGCCGCTAAGTTCTATCTTCGTGCTGCAAAAGCCGCAACGCTTGATGCGGTTTATAAGAAAGTCGAAGCGATTGTCGCTGGAGCTGCTCTTGCCACGGGGGCCACGGGATCCATGACGCCAAGCCAAAATCGCGTCGATGACACGGTGATTACCCCGTCTTTTGATGATTTGTATGCTGAGGAACTAAAGAGGTTTGGTTTTGAAGCTGAGAAGAAAGAAGGACAGCCAGCCGTAGATTCTTCTGACGTTGGCAATGTAAGTCACGTCGTTCCCACAATTCAGCCACACCTACGCATTAGTGATACGCCGATTGCGGCGCATAGCGAAGCCTTCAAGGCTGCGGCAATTTCAGAAAAGGGGCTTGCTTCAATTGCCCTTGGCGCCGAGGTTCTCGCTCGCACAGCGCTGCGTTTAATCGAAGAACCACAGAAATTAGCGGCAATTAAAGCTGAGCACGCACTGCGCTGTGCCAATGAAGCGAATTCGTAAAAGGGACGGCAATGATTCATTTAAAGCATATCGTAAAGCGATTTGACACGGATGCGGGTTCGGTTACCGCTGTCAATGATGTTTCTCTACATATCTGCAAAGGGGAAATCTTCGGAATCATTGGTTTCTCTGGCGCGGGGAAATCCACTCTCGTGCGTTGCATTAATTTGCTAGAGAGGCCAACTGCAGGGGAGGTCACAATTGATGGCGTTGATATCACGTCTTTGGAGCCAAAGAGGCTACGTGAGGTTAGGCAGAAAATCGGGATGATTTTTCAACACTTTAACCTCATGCCAAGTCGCACGGTGTATGAAAACGTTGAAATGCCCTTGCGACTTTCGACGCTTTCGGAAGGTGAACGGCGAAAAAAGATTGAATCCCTTTTGCAACTCGTGGGGCTTTCCGATAAAGAGAAGGCTTATCCATCGCAACTCTCCGGTGGACAAAAACAGCGCGTAGCTATTGCAAGAGCTCTCGCTAACGACCCGAAGGTCCTTCTCTGTGATGAAGCAACAAGTGCCTTAGATCCGAAAACAACTCGCTCGATTCTTAAATTGCTTCGTGAAGTCAACAAGCGGCTTGGCATCACGATTGTCGTTATTACGCACCAGATGTCTGTCGTGAAATACATTTGCGACAGAGTCGCTGTGATGGAACACGGTCACGTTGTAGAAGAGGGGACAATTTTGGAAGTCTTCTCTCACCCCAAAGAAGCAGTCACAAAGGGCTTTATCGATTCAGCAAGTAATGTCGATGACCTCTATGAGATGCTTGAAGATGCGGGAGCAGAAGGTATCTCTGGCGGAAAGCCTGTCTATCTCCTTACATACGCAGGTGCCTCCGCGGGAGAACCCCTCATGACAGAGCTTTATAAGAAGTTTTCTGTCTCAGCAAACATCATCTTTGGAAACATAGAGATGCTAAAAGAAACGCCCTTCGGAAAGCTTGCCGTTACCTTTGAAGGAACGGAGGAGGACGTTTCTCGCGCCTTGGATTACATCCGCTCAAAGGAAGTTACGGTTAAGGAGATTCACGTATGAATACATTAGTTAATGAACTGCTTCCGAACTTGGATCGTTTAAGCGGTGAGCTTTTAAAAAGCATAGAGCAAACAGCAACGATGATTGCAGTCTCAGGAACAATCGCCTGGGTTTTGGGAATCACAATCGGTGTTCTTCTCGTGGTAACAAGAAGAGGAGGAATCCTGGAGAACCGCGCTATCTTTACTTTCTTTGATCGCGCAATCGATGTAATTCGTTCGATTCCTTTCATCATTCTCATTGTGCTTCTTATTCCGCTTTCGCGGTTTTTAGTTGGTACTGGATCCGGCGTCACAGGTTCTTTTGTGGCACTCACTTTTGGAACAGTACCGTTTTTTGCTCGTCAGATTGAATCTGTGCTCTCGGACATCGATAACGGATTGATTGAAGCTAGTGAAGCGATGGGATTTTCTCCGCGGCAGATTATTTTTGATGTTTACTTAAAAGAAAGTATTCCAGGAATTACCCGTGTCACGATGATTACATTCGTAAGTTTCGTGGGACTCACGGCAATCGCTGGGGCAATCGGCGCGGGTGGCATTGGTGACTTCGC
>CAZHBC010000038.1:5999-9458 GCA_964530715.1 uncultured Sutterella sp.
AAATCGCTTCTCGTTAGCACATTGGCTTCTCTTTTTTCAAAGGGGGTGCAGTATTTTTCTGGTCTTGCGATTGAAAAGCTTTGGAAAGATAAAACCTACCGCGTTGTTGAGATCGATTTTTCTGAAGTTAAAAACTTTATAGATTTTGAAGACTTTAGAGAAAGATTGGGATACCTGTTAATCCATAGTTTTGAGAGGGCAGGTTTTCAGTACGACGCTTGCAAAACAGAGGACGCCATCTCCCAAGTGTCCCTTTGGCTAAAGGGGCAAGAGAAGAATTCCCTTGTTCTTCTTATCGACGAATACGACGCGCCGCACACAGCTTGTCTTGAAAGTGAAGAACTTTTCCAAAAGATTCGTTCACTTCTTGCTTCCTTTTATGCGGTTGTTAAGGCCAATGACGCATGTTGGCGTTTTGTTTTTGTCACTGGAATTACGAAGTTCAATCAGACGGGTATCTTTTCTGAACTCAACACTTTCACGGACATTTCTCTTTTTCCTGAATTTGCTTCCTTACTTGGCTATAGCGAGGAAGATATCCAATGCTACTTCGGAGGCTATGTGAGCCAAGCAGCGAGGGCTCTCGATGTTTCCGAAGAAGTGCTTCAAAAGCGTATGCGGGAATACTACGACGGCTATTGTTTTGATGATCAAATTTCAGAACGCGTCTATGCGCCTTGGTCTGTGTTGAATTTTCTCAGCTGGCCCACGCACGGTTTCGAGAATTACTGGACGCAAAGTGGCGGAAGCCTTACGCTACTGCAGAAGTATTTGCACTCGCATTCTCTTAAGGCCCCAGAATCCTACGCAGTAGAAAAAGAAATTAGCCACGACGAATTGACTGCCTCAACAGATTTTGCTGGCATTAATGATGTTGTCCTTCTCACACAGGCTGGATATCTCACGCTAAAACGGCGTAGTGGTCGATTCTTTTATGTGAGCTACCCAAATAAAGAAGTTGCTGACTCGTTAGCCGCTCTCTACACGGATATGCTTCTGAAGGATCACTCCTTGGAGTTCGTTGGAGCAGGGCGACTTCCTGAGGCTTTGCAAGAGGGGAATGTTGATCTTCTTTTTGATCAGGCTAATCACGCTTTCGCAGGGATTGACTCCGTTCACCACCCCATCACTGAAGAAAAACATTGTCAGGCATTCCTGCAGATTTTCATCTCTGGCGCAGGCTTCTCCGCAACTGTGGAAAACCACGGTGCTCTAGGCAGAAGTGACCTCGAAGTTGACGTTCGCAACTTTCACTGGATTTTCGAGTTAAAGTTCTTGCGGGTAGGGGGAGATTCCAAGGGCTTGCTCGAAGAGGCCGCAAAGCAAATCATCTCTCGCAACTATGGCGCAACAACGTTTAAGAAGCGCATTCGTGTTGCGGCTGTTTTCTCTGAAGAGAAGCGACAGTTTGTTTGCTGGAAAAGACTCTAATTGTTCGCTTCTTGCTCAGAGTGCGATATCAAAGATGGACTTTGGTTTATAGCCTAGAGTCTGGGCGCAAAGCGGGCGCTGTCGGGCTGTAAGTCTTAGTGCCTTTTTGACGCGTTTCGGATCAAAACTCATCCGTGCTAAACAACGAATCGAAAGACTTGCGCAGGCTAGATAAACTGCCTCAACCTTGGCTCCTGCTTCCACCGCGGGTCCGTAACTCTTAAAGAATTCCCGAAGTGCAACGTCGTCCTCATGGGGCTTTCTCTCAAAGAGTCTCTTAAAGTAGTCTGCCGCAGAGCGATGCGTTTCGATGGGATTTGCGACATAGATTAGGTGCACAGGCGCATTCTCGATAAGAGGTTGCGAGAGACAGACATCCGCTCGACAATCTTTATCAATTAAGAAAACTAAGGCGCGTCTTACGTTATCCCAAAGCCAGACGCCGTTTGACTTAACGACATAGATGCTCACACAGTGCTTTTCAAGTACTGAGGGCGTTGTCCTAAGACCTTCCTTTTTTGTCGTTAAGCCATCAGCGGCCCAAAGAATTGTCGAGAGATCCGCATCGATGATGGGATCTTCGGAAAATTCATAGTTGGAGCGGCGTAGCCGAAAACACGCTTCTAAACTCTTATTAAGCTCTGTGGGAGCAGGAAGCTTACGGAGTGTTTCGGCTGAGGCGGCCTCATTTTTCTTAAAGCCTTGCATTCTGTTTTATCGCCTTAGAGAGGATATCCAACAGTAAGCGCCATGATTGGCGTGTAACGATTGTCTTTGTCAAGGAGCGGGCTGACGCGGTCTTTTTCAAGACTTGCACGGGCTACGCTCGAAAGCCCTAAGGCTGTTGCAGCAAGTTGTCCAGCCTGAATCATGCACCCCGCATCGACGCACTTACAAAGGTCGCCACGAGAAGCGACGAGACCTTCTGAAAGTGCGGCATCGGCTGCAAAGATAAGGGTTGCAGGGGCTGTGGCAACGAAGGGTTGTCCCATCGTTGTCTCGGCGCGCTTATCACCAGCTGTGACGAGAGTTAATGTGGCACTCTTTCCTTCATAGAGCCAAACCCCCTTCTCGTCGAAAAGGAAAACGACAATCTCTCGGCAGTCTTTAGCAGAAGGCACGGTGCGTTTTCCCGCATCACTTGTGATACCTGCGCAGGACCAAAGAAGCGTTGCAAGGACTGTGGGTTCTAAGGTTCTTGAAGAAAAATCTCTACGACTACGACGATTTGTAAGCGCTTCTGTGAGAGTGGTAGCCATCGGAAGAGGAGCGGGAAGTTGAATCGTTTCTGTCATAGAAATTTCCTTTATTCACTGGGTTTTAGAGATTTAGCGTGTTGTAGTTGGGCTCCGGCTTATCGCTTTGCGTTCCTCCAAAGAGAGCGTCGTACATCGGCCAATATGTTGCATAGACTACTGTAAGCACAAGACAGCTTAACGGGAAGTAGATATACATGTCTACTGATTTTAAGCCGAGAAGGCGAATAAGTTCTCCGCTACAGTAAAAGATTGCTGTAATGCTCACTGCAAGAAGAATTCCCAAAACTAAAATCGCAAGGATGTTTCTCAAGCACCCGAAGAAGGAATAAAAGAGTGCCTTACCCCAGCGCATATGTTTATCTACGCAGAGCATAGGAGAAAACCACGTTGCCATGAGCCCTGGGATGTAGATAAGAAGCGTTACCGCAAGTGGCATCCAAGGGAAGTTCGCAAAGACAGAAGACCAAACAAGGCGGTTTTCACTTGTCACTTGCCAAAGTTCCACGTAGGGTTCGGAGAGAATGCCGTATGCGGCCTGCGCTGTGATGAGAATAAAGCCGTAGAAAAGCCCCGTATAAATTAACTGTATTCTCGCAAAGGGATCTGCCCAAGCTTTTCCAATGAGACCAAGACCTGGGTCTTTTCCTCTGAGTACGTCTCGAACGGAGTGCCCAATCAGAATCGTGCCAAAGGGCATAAAGAGGGCAGCAAAAACCATGCCTACCATCGGTACGAGCATGAGAATTCCCATCACGGCCGAGTAGAAGAA
>CAZHBC010000039.1:0-9415 GCA_964530715.1 uncultured Sutterella sp.
CGTCTCATTGATAACTTCGAAATTTGTCGGTAAAGTTACGCCCGCGTAACGTTACGGGGGAGTGGTTAAATATGGATTTCGGAAAACTTAAAGTCGTCTTTGAGTGGATTATCCGTTTTGCCATCCTTTGTGCACTGCTGAAGGTTGTCTTCGACGTTGTTCTTGCTGAGCACAATTTCTTCTCATAACAGACGTTGCGTGTCAAAAAATTAGCGGAAGTGTGGCAGAGAGGTTGAATGCACCGGTCTTGAAAACCGGCAACGGTTTGCGCCGTTCGTGGGTTCGAATCCCACCGCTTCCGCCACGTGTTCAAAGTGTAACTTCCTCGTAGTTTCTTAAGTCATTCTCCCTGCTTTATCAAATACCTTTTCCTATTTTTTAAGCGGTACAGCTGTTACGGATGGAAGAACGATGTGGTACTTGTATTTATAAAACTTTCGCAGTGTTTCGTTGTCTATTCGTGTTTTTTCAAGCATTTGGTCATTGAACCACTTCGCAAAGAGCCTAACCCGCCGTAACATCCAAGCAGATCGCGACACAACGGTGTGAACGGGTAACGGCGGACTAAACCATCCTGGCAAAATCGGAACAAGGCGTCCAGCTAGGACGTCATCCACACATTTATTCCAAGTTAAATCTACTGCTACACCGAGGGAGGCAAGAACGGAATTGCGTACTGCTTGAATGCTTGGAATGCTGATTGAATTAAGACTCTGTATGGCCTCAATCCTGCCTCCTTTTGTGAGGAATAAAGTTTCCTCACGAATGGGACCGTTGTAGCGGTACACAGTGCATTTTGCTAGGTCTTTGGGTTCTGAAATCATTCCATGTTTAGCAATATATTCTGGTGACGCTAATGGAAGATAAAAATTGTGTCCTCGGTAAAACGTCACTACCTCGTCTTTTGGAGCGATTACTTCCCCGGTCTTTACCGTTATATCGCAGTAGCCCTTTAGAAGATCATCAACTGTTTTTCCCGGTGTAATGCGAAAGGATACGCGCGGATATAGTTGGTTAAACTGCGCCAAATACGAAGTAAGTTTTGTCGCTGCAAATCCTGGGGATACTGACAAGCGTATTTCACCAGTTACTTCTTCATTATCTTGATGCAGTTCGTCTAGTAGGGCGTCTTGCATCTCTAAAACATGTCGGATTTTTGGCAGGACTGTCTGACCTAAATCTGTCAAGGCAAACGGTTTAAGTTTACGATTGATCAGAGGATGCCCGACGGACTTTTCCAATTGCGCTATTGCTCGACTTACAGTTGAGATTTCAACTCCTTCATTTTGAGCTGCAAGTGCAATTCCACCTCGATCGGCAACTGCCAAAAAATAACGCCATAGTCTTAAATCGTCTGCCTTGTTCATACTGAGTTCTCTTACTAGTAACTGTTAATTTACTTGCGTAACACGCAAGTAAACTTGTCTATTTATCATTGTATTACGCAATTGTAGACAGGACAATGTCGACATCCGAAGACATTTCGGACAATTTCTACACTCTTTTCTACGGAGATGCTATGACAAGCTTCTTGCCTTGGTTCGCTTTGATTGTGACCGTTTGCGCTGGTTGGATGATGGTGAAGAGATATCCCAATCATATGACGCTATTTTTTGCTGGCTTACTCATCATCGTCGCCTGCGTTCTTGCCGGCGAAACCAGCATTCTTCCCAAAGGAATGAAGACATCAGGTCTAATCTGGTTCGATATTTTTGACCTTTTGAGAAAATGTGCTACATCTCAAGTCTCAGGGATTGGCTTTGTGATTATGACAGCTGGTGGCTTTGCATCCTACATGGATCGAATCGGTGCGGCCAAGGTGCTCGTTGATTTAACCACAAGACCATTAGGGCGTCTTAATTCGCCTTACATTGTTTTGGTATTGGGTTATCTCGTTGGTCAAACCTTGATTCTTGTGGTTCCAAGCGCAGCAGGACTAGCCATGCTTCTTTTGGTGGCCCTCTATCCCATCCTGCGTGGTGTCGGAATTTCTGCAGCAGCTGCCGCAGCTGTCATTGGCATGAATGCTGGCATGCCTATGGGGCCATCCTCTGGTACTTCCAATCTTGCTTCAAAAGTTGCAGGCTTGGATCCTGTCGTCTATTTCGTTCAGTGCCAGTTGCCCGTCGCACTGCCATCAATGCTTGTTGTCTGTGTGCTCCTGTATTTTGTCAACAAGTACTACGACAAGAAAAATGATGATGTTTACGGTGAGCTTGTAGAAGTGAAAGCTAAGGAAGTTCCCGTTGCTCCTGGCTGGTACGCCTTTTTCCCACTAATGCCTCTTGTGCTGATGATTATCTTCAGTAAGCTTGTTTACTCTGCCATCAAGCTCAACACGATTTCTGCACTCTTTCTTGTTTGGGCCTTTGTTGTAGTTGTTGAACTCATCCGTTTGCGCAATGTGCAGAAGGTCTTCAAAGACGCACTCGCAATGTTCCAGGCAATGGGAAAACTCTTCACTGGCATCGTAGCGCTCATTATTTGTGCTCAGTTCTTCGCGGAAGGCCTCAAACTCTCAGGTCTAATCGATATGTTGATTGATACTTCAAAGACTGTCGGTATGGGGATGTTCGGAATGAGTGCAGTGTTATCTGCAATCGTAGGTTTCATTACTTTCCTAACGGGTTCTGGCGTTGCGGCCTATACAAGTTTTGCTGCTATGGCGCCAGACGTTTCTGCAGGTTTGGGCGGGACAGCTTCTGCTTTGGTTACGCCGATGCAGTTTGCAAGTGGTTTCCTTCGTGCGATGAGTCCTGTTTCTGGTGTCATTATCGCCGTTGCTGGAGCTGCAGGACTTTCTCCGTTCGCTATTGTCCGACGCAATTGGATTCCGATGTTAGGTGGCTTAACTACTGCGCTTATTGTCAATTACTTCGTCCTAATGTAATCGGACAATCCTCATGCAGGTACGGGAACTGATTTCTAGCAGTGACTTTGAAAAGCGGCACTGTCTGCTTAAAAGTCGAGGACTATCTATCCCTACCTGCAACCGAGCCTGGGGCGCTTTCGATGGCAACACACTCTTGGGTACCGTCGGCGCCCTAGATGAAACTCTTGTCGGTTTTGCTGTCGCAAAAGAATTCGAAGGTCAGGGGCTTTCTCTTGCCCTAACAGAGCGGGCTGTTACGGATCTCTTTAATTTAGGTTTTAAGGAAATTCGTGCATTTACTAAACCAGCAGAAGCGCGGCGTTTTGAAGAGGTTGGTTTTCACCTGATTGCCTGCACGTCGAAAGCTGTTTTCATGGAATGGAATGAGAGTTTTTCTCAGCATTTGAAGCGGCTTGAGAATATGTCGCTAGAGACACCCGCGGACTCTGGTGCTGTTGTTTTAAACGCGAATCCCTTTACATTGGGACATCGTGCTTTGGTCGAAGCTGCTTTAATTGAGTGCCCTTTTGTTTGGGTCTTTGTTGTGAGCGAAGACATCTCCGAGTTTCTATTCGAAGACAGATTGAAGATGGTTCAAAACGCCTTGTCGGATTTACCGAACGTTAGAGTGCTTCCCTCGGGACCCTATATGGTCTCCCTTGCAACGTTTCCTTCGTACTTTACAAAAGACACAGAACGTGTACGCATTCACGCAGAACTTGACCTTGCACTTTTTATTCGTCAGGCAAAGGCTTTGAAAATTTCCTCTCGTTATGTAGGAGAAGAACCGTTTTCTTCAGTAACTGCAGAATATAACTGCGTGATGAAAGAGCTTTTGCCTAAATCAGGTATTACTTGTCGAGAAATCAAGCGTCTTTCTCTATCTAACAATGGTTCTCTCATTAGCGCATCAGTCGTGCGAGATCTTCTAAGAACCGGCCGTTTTACTGAAGCACTTTACTATTTGCCGACAGTCAATTCTTCGCTGATATCGGCAGCTTTCTCTCGTAGTCGTCTTTTTAAGGAGCAGTCATGAATCCGAAGAAGAATGCCCTCGCAGGTTCATTGGAATCAAGCGACGTGATGATTACCGTTGCACCATCTGAAACATTGGCCATTAGCATCACTAGCGTTGTGATGGCACAGTGGGGCCGAGAAATTGAGTCTGTTGTTCGAGAGGAATTGGTTCGCAATGAAGTGACTCGTGCGAGCATCTCCGTTCACGACAAAGGTGCGCGCGAATGCACAATTCGTGCAAGGTTAAAAACAGCGCTCGCTCGTAGCGGGGCCGTGTAAATGCCGTTGTCGAATCTTTTGCCAACAATGGATTCGGTACTCTCTGACCGAGAAAAACGTTGGCGGTATCGAGCCAAATTAGCGCAGAAAACAACTGTTGTATCGATGACGCTTCGATTACCGCATGCATTACGTCTAAGCTATCCAGATATCCTAGAAAAGGCTCTTAGTCCGTTGCAAGATATCGGTTTGGTTCTACGGGAAAGCTCCAAAGACGCTGATGGGCCTACTTACTTCTTTGAATCTAAGGAAGGCGCAGAAAGCGTCAAACGTAAAACCGTATTCTTGGAAGACACATTACCAATAGGACGATTTCTTGATATCGATGTCAGTGACAGCGAAGGTGCCATATCCCGTTCGGAGCTTGGATTACCAACTCGAGGTTGCCTTGTATGCGGCTGCCGTGCTTGGGATTGCATTAAGTCTCGACGCCATAGCACAGACGAAATTCTTGACATTATCGAGAAGACACTTTTCCCAATAGAGAAGAATCTAGAGAGTGAAATTGCTCGCTACGCAGCAATTGCTGCCGAAGAAGAACTTCGCTTGCTTTATAAGCCTGGGCTCGTAACACCGATTACAAATGGTGCACATAAGGATCTTGATTTCCATTTAATGAGGAAGACCCTTGAGGGCCTTAAGCCTTTCTGGCTCGAGTGTGCGAAAAGAGGTCTTTCCGCTGATAAGGCCACGCCCGAGTTTTTGGCTGAACTCCGGCACTTAGGGATTGAAGCTGAAAAACGTATGTTTGACGCCTCTTCGGGCGTTAACACGTATCGAGGGCTTCTTTATCTATTAGGCATTCTTTGTGCAGCGGTTTCCTATGCTCTTTCGCATCATCAACGGCTAGAAGATGTTTTTGAGGCAGCACGTTTGATGGCATCTGAGGAACTAAAGCGTAACCCCAATACGCGTACACGTGCGAAAGAGCAAGGTTTTTCCTCTTACTTTGGTGCTCGAGGCGAGACTGCTTCGGGATTTAAAACAGTACATAAAGCTTTGGATTTTTTCCTAGATAGGAAACGAAAGGCATCCTCCCGAGCAGAGGCTTTAACCGATACGTTAATTTATCTCATTTCGAACACGTATGACACGAACGTTCTTGGCCGAGGTGGCAGGGAAGGGATGTTTTTTATGCAACATTCGGCCTCTGAGATTATGGAAGTCGGCGGTCTCTTAACCCAAAAGGGCACGAAACTTTACCGACAGTTTTTACTTGAAACCCTTCAACGAAATCTTTCTCCAGGCGGTGCCGCCGACCTTCTGATCTGTACTGCCTTTTTAGATCGAATTGCTTTTCTTTTCGGAAAAAAATCATGAAGAACACATTTATGCAGTTTCCTTTGCTCCGAAGTCAACTCTACATTCCGGGGACAAATCCTTCCATGTTGCAAAACGCTGCATGGATGGGTTCTGATGGTGTCATTCTCGATCTAGAGGATGCCGTAAGCCTTGCGGAAAAGGACTCGGCACGTAATCTAGTTGCTGAAGCTTTGAAGTCAGTTAATTTTGGTTCTGTGTTTAAGATTGTGCGCATCAACGCCACAGACACGGAATTTTGGCTAAAGGATCTTCAAGCCGTGATACCAGGGCGGCCCGATGCCATTCGTTTACCTAAGGCGGAATCTGCCGAAGCTGTAAGAGAAGTGGACCGTTTTATGGCACAAATCGAAAAAGAAAACGGTCTTCCAATCGGTGAGATAAAAATCCATGCGATGCTCGAAACCGCAAATGCGGTATTGGATGCAAGAGAAATCGCCCGTTCATGTCCCCGAGTAACTGCAATTAGTTTGGGAGGACAAGACCTTGCAGCTGATATGGGGGTATTAAGAACTTCCACGGGTGAAGAGTTGATGACTGCACGAGGTCTTGTTGTATTAGCGGCAAGGGCAGCTCGAGTGATGGCTTTTGACACACCATTTACAAATCTCAATGACAATGAAGGACTTGCCCGAGAGGCGTCTTTTGATATGCAGATAGGCTTTTCGGGCAAAGCTGCAATTCACCCATTGCAATGCAAAATTATTAATCAAGCCTATTGTCCAACAGAAAAAGCCTTGAAGAAAGCCATCGCGGTAGCTCGTGCTTGGAAAGAAGCACAGGCCGCAGGAAGCGGTGTCTGTAAGGTCAATGGCGCAATGGTCGATGCGCCAGTTGTCGAACAATCTTTGTCCGTCTTGCAGCGAGCTCGCGCCGCAGGTATCGCTTTCGAGGAGTAAAGCCATGAACCTCAAAAAAAATGCCTTAAATCGTTTGGTGCCAGATGAAGTCTTAGGATTAGGTAAAGTTTCACCCTACATTGCCGCAGACAGTCGACTTAACGGAACCTATAGTTTTATACCACTTAGGCCTTCCCATCGCGTTTTAAACTTTGGCTCAAAAAAAATCACGCATAGTGTTCGAGAAGCCATTGAGCGCTCGGGACTTAAGAGCGGTATGACGATTTCTTTTCATCACCATTTAAGAAATGGTGATGGAGTTTTGCCATTAATTTTGCGAGAAATCGCAACTATGGGAATCCGTGATTTGACTTTAGCCTCGTCTTCTCTTACGGGGGCGCATGACTGTGTGGCGGATTTCATTCGCGTAGGAGTCATCACAGGCATCTATTCCTCTGGTGTACGTGGTGCCGTGGGGCAAGCTGTAAGTCGTGGGGAATTAGCCAAGCCTCTTATCATTCATTCGCATGGGGGGCGTGCACGACTGATGCAAGAAGGAAAACTTCGAGTTGATGTGGCTTTTCTTGCTGCTCCAGCCTGTGATTATGACGGGAATTTTTTGGGTTCTTCTGGTCCTAGCGCATGTGGTTCTCTAGGCTACGCCTTAAGTGATGCGCAGTACGCTGCCCATGTCGTTGCAGTTACGGACAACTTGGTTCCCGAGAACTTGGAAAACCGTGCGTCCGTTAATGCTTCTCAGGTTGATCAAATTTTAGTTGTTGATAGTCTCGGTGACCCGAAAAAGATTGCATCGGGTACCGTACGCTTTACTCGGGATCCCTTGCAGCAACGCATGGCAGAACTTGCATTTGGTGTGATGAAAGCCTCTGGGCTTGTAGTTCCTGGTTATAGCTATCAGGCGGGGGCTGGGGGTGCGTCCCTTGCCGTTACAGCATACCTTGAAGATTACGCCAAGAAAGAAAATATCCGTGGATCTTTTGCATTGGGAGGTGTATCAGGGCACACCATCCACATGCTTGAGGAGAATCTCTTTGAACGCGTTTTGGACGTTCAGAGCTTTGATGCCTCTGTTGCCCAATCTCTAGTAACGGATTCTAGGCACATTGAAATTAGTGCCTCGCGTTATGCCAATCCTTTTTGCAGTTCTTGCGCTGTGAATCAATTGGATATTGTCGCGTTAGCGGCACTAGATGTTGATGTCGATTTCAACGTAGATGTTATGACAGGCCTTGACGGCGTTTTACGAGGCGCTTCTGGTGGACACAGCGATACAGCTTACGGGGCTAAGCTTGCAATGGTTCTTGTGCCTACACAGCGAAGTCGCGTACCTGCAATTCGTGAAAAAGTTCAAACCGTTGTAACCCCTGGAGAGAGTGTTGATTGCATTGTCACGGAACGTGGGGTATGCATTAATCCGAATCGTTCTGATTTGGAACTAGCCTGCCGGAAAGCAGGGCTTCCAGTGAAAGATATTCATGAACTTCGTCGTGAAGTGTTGGCAGAAACTGGCACACCCGATGAGGTGGAATTCTCAGAAAAGATTGTTGGCGTTGTTGAGTACCGTGACGGTACGATCATCGACACCCTACATGCAGTCAAGTCTCATAATTGAAAAAAAAGGCATAGTTATGGAAATCAGAAAGTTACCAGTTCGCGATCAATTCTTTTGGCTTGGCGAAATGAATAAAGCCTCTGCTGTTATCAATTCTTCCGAAGGTTTGCTCGATGCTTCTGTTGTAGCGAAGGTGGCACAGGGAATTAAAACCGTCATTGATGCGGGAAACGCGCCTGGCGGGGCAAGACCTGCAAAGGTCATTCAATTTGAGCCGCTCTTAATTAAAGCAGCAGGTATGGATGTGACGATGTTACACATCGGTCGATCGAGCCAGGACATGCATGCGACGTATCGATCGACAATCCTTCGCGACAATCTTTTAGTTTTGGCAGAAGAACTTGCCGAAACAATGGAAACATTGTCTACTTTAGCTGAAAACAATAAAGATACTACTGTTCCTAATTACACCAATGGTGTTGCAGCTCAGCCCAATAGTTATGCGCATTATTTATTAGGTTTTTTGTCATCTTTTGATCGAGATGGTCAAAGACTTCAGGAACTTTATGAAAGGGTTAACTATTGTGCTATGGGAACAACGGTTCTTAATGGCACGAGTTGGCCGCTTAACCGCGACAGAATGGCCTCTTACCTTGGCTTTACTGCTCCGGTCGAAAATGCTTACGATGCAGCGCAAATGAAGTCTGTTGATGAGCCTGTTGAACTTGCCTCTATCCTAACGAGCATCGCTTTGCATGTGGGTACATTTATTCAAGATGTCTTTGTGCAGTACGCTCAACCCCGTCCTTGGATTCTTTTGCAGGAAGGAGGAGATAACACGTATGTCTCATCTGCGATGCCACAAAAGCGTAATCCTGGTCTCATGGTTAACACGCGTATCATGGCTTCCAAGGTAATAGGGGATGCGCAAAGCACAGTGCTCTATGCTCATAACATTACACCTGGGATGACAGATCCGAAGTCGCCAAAAACGAATACAGCAATGGTGCAAGATGCGGTTGATTTGCTGATGAATTTCCGTCGAGTTCTTAAAGCTCTACGAATTAATCCGGAACGTGCATTGGAAGAACTTAACAAGGATTGGACGGCTAGCCAAGAAGTCGCAGATGTCATGATGCGGGAATATAAACTTCCTTTCCGCGTTGGACACCATGTTGCGAGTGCTCTTGTTACTTATGGGCGCCAAAACGATATTAAACCTTCAGATTTCCCCTATGAGGAAATGAAGCGAATTTATGCAGAGGTAGTGAAAAAGGAATATCCCGCTGCAAATCCAATATGTCCTATGAGCGAAGAGGAGTTTAGAAGTACTTTAGACCCTAAAGCCATCATCCTTCACCGACGTACATCGGGTGGACCGCAACCCGTAGAGCTGAATCGGTGTCTTAAGCACATGAATCAAAAGATTGCAGCACTTAAGAATTGGAAAGAGACAAAGTTTGCCGCTATCAACGAAGCACTTAACAAACTAGATGCCGATTTTCTTTCTCTATT
>CAZHBC010000040.1:0-5000 GCA_964530715.1 uncultured Sutterella sp.
GATCCACGCATCCGTTTGCGTTAAGGGGAGGGAAAAGAGCGATGCCGCGTTTTGTTTTCCTTCTAACCGATGCCGTTGTATGGCTACTTCTTATCGTCATACTGAGTTGCGTGCGTTATGCCTTTGTGAATCCCGAGTGGCGCAGGAAGTGGTCGCAACTCGCGGATAATAAAGTCGCGATTGTCTCCGCGGGGATTCTCTCGGTTTTCTTTTCCATCGCGCTTCTCGATAGCGTGCATTTCCGCTTGGCACTTCCTAGTGAAGCAGGGTTTGCGCAGGCGTATTCTCCTAAAACAATCTCTGCCTTGGAATTCTTTGTTTCAGAAAACATTGCGGGGACGGAACGCAGTTATTCAGCGCCCTTTGCCCTGCGGGATTTTGATAAGACGACCGTGGTTACGGATGGGAAGCCTGAGCGCGTCTTTGCGCGCCTTAAGGGGGCACAGCCAAACTTAAAAGAAGAAGAGCGACCTCAAAAACTCTTCACAGATTGCGCAAAAGGCGCGGCTTTTGGTGCCGTTCTTACTTCAGGCTTCTTGGCGCTTTGTGTGGGTTTTGTTGCCCTGCGAAAGAAATCCCTTTCCCTAGCTACTAAGGCAACGCTTAGTAAAAAGAATCCTTACCGCCCCTTTATTGCAGTTTGGGGGGTGTTTCTCTTCTTTGTTGGATTGCTCACGGTTCTTTGGCCAGGCTGGCACATCTTCGGCACAGACGCCGTGGGTAACGATGTACTTTTCTCTGCTGTGAAATCGATTCGTACAGCGGTTGTTATTGGTTCCCTAGCAACCTTCTGCACGGTGCCCCTTGCTATCGGCTTTGGTATTGCCGCGGGTTTCTTTAAAGGGAAAGTCGATGACATCATTCAGTACATCTACACAACGATTACCTCCATTCCCTCGGTTCTTTTAATCGCAGCCTCTGTTTTGATGATTCAGGTCTACATTGATAAGAACCCAATGCTCTATGAGACGGGGCTTGAGAGAGCAGACATTAGGCTTTTCTTCTTATCTGTCATCATCGGTATCACAGGATGGGCAGGACTTGCAAGACTCTTGCGAGCAGAGACGATGAAACTCTCGGAGGCAGACTTCATCACGGCCTCTCGTGCCTTTGGTGTGAGCCCCTTTAGAATCATGACGCGTCACATTCTTCCGAATGTTGCGCACATTGTTCTCATCGTCGCTGTGCTCGACTTCTCTGGAATTGTTCTCTACGAGGCAGTCTTAAGTTACGTGGGTGTGGGCGTAGATCCTACGATGCATTCCTTTGGAAGCATGATTAATTTAGCCGCTTCCGAAATGGGGCGGACTCCCTCGGTTTGGTGGAACCTTTTGGCGTGTTTCCTTTTTATGGTCACGATGGTGCTTTCAGCAAACCTATTTGCCGCAGGTGTCCGAGATGTCTTTGATCCCCGTTCAAAGAGAAGAGGTTAGCGATGTTTGAAATTAGAAATCTTTCTGTTGATATCGCAACCAAGAGTGGAGATAGGCCCATTCTCAAGGATGTCTCTTTGTCTGTGAAGCCAGGCGAGACTTATGCGCTTGTCGGTGAGTCAGGTTGCGGGAAGTCTATGACAGCGCTTGCAGCCATGCGACTCCTTCCCGAAGGAATCGAGATTAAGAGTGGCGCAGTGATTACAGGGGGAGAGGATGTTTTCACTCTCACAGAAGGAGAAATGTGCAAAGTAAGAGGTTCAAAGATCTCTCTTATTTTCCAAGAGCCCGCAACGAGCTTAAACCCCGTCGTTCGCGCTGGTGACCAAATTCTTGAAGCCCTGTTACTGCACCAAAGAGTCACAAAAGAGAAAGCCCAAGAGAAAGTACTTTCGACTCTAAAACGCGTGGGATTTGAAGATCCCATGCGGATAGCAAAAGCCTATCCACACGAACTCTCTGGTGGGCAGAAACAACGCGTGATGATTGCAATGGCGCTCATTGCGGGCCCCGCGGTACTTATCGCTGACGAACCAACAACAGCGCTTGATGTGACACTACAGGCACAGATTCTTGATCTCTTGGATGATTTAAAGCGTGAGAAGAGTCTTTCTCTTTTACTCATCACACACGACCTTGCTCTTGTAAAGCACTATGCCAATCGTGTTGGCCTTATGTACGCAGGAGAAATCGTCGAAGAGGCTAGCGTGGATGATTTCTTTACATCCCCCTTACACCCCTATGCCAAGGGGTTACTGCAGGCAGTACCAAACGCAGAATCGCACGGAAGGCCCTTAAAAGGTATCGCTGGCGTTGTCCCAGCGGCAGGAGAGATTTTTGCGGGGTGCGCCTTTGCGTCTCGCTGTAAGTTCTGTAGAGAAGACTGTAAGCGGGAGGGGATTTCTCTTCGTGCAATAGGAGGGGGCCGTCTAGTGCGCTGCTTACACACGGATGGAAATACTTCGGAAGACGCCTCAGGAGAAGATGCACTTTATATCAAAGATAAGGGAGAGCCCGTTCTTCGGGTAGAGAACCTTACGGTCGATTATGAGTCTTCGGGGGGATTTTTAAAGAGACCAAAGTATTTCCGCGCAATTGACAATGTCTCTTTGGAACTTTCACGAGGGGAGACACTGGCTCTTGTCGGAGAATCTGGCTCAGGAAAGACCACCCTTGCAAAGACGCTTTTAAGACTACTAGAAGGAAAAATCCGTGTGTCAGGCGGCGCTACCATAGGAGGAATTGATGTCTTAGGCGCAAAAGGCGAAACACTTCATAAGTTACGTCGTTTTGCGCAGATTGTTTTCCAAGATCCCTTTAGCTCTTTTGATCCTCGGATGACTATCGGGGAGTGTATTGCTGAAGGGATTCTCTCCCTAGACGTTGCCAAGCCTGGAGAAAATATCGAAAACCGTATTGCGAGCATGTTGCAAATCGTTGGCCTGCCAAGGGACTGTGCTACGAGACTACCTCATGAATTTTCCGGTGGGCAGAGGCAAAGAATTGCCCTTGCTAGGGCACTTGCCGTAAAGCCTGATGTCATCATCTGCGACGAACCGACAAGCGCCTTAGACGTTTCTGTGCAGGCACAGATTCTTAACCTCATGCGTGAGATTCAATTAAAGACAGGCGTCTCATACCTTTTCATCACACATAACTTTGCCGTAGTCGAATGCATGGCAGACCGCATCGCTGTGATGCGTGAGGGTCGCATTGTGGAAAGTGGTCCCGCAAGAGAGGTTCTTGCGGCTCCAAAGGACGCCTACACGAAGAAACTCCTTTCCTCTGTTCCTAGGCTTTAAGAGGCGTAAAGAAAACGCCGATAAGTGTTTTCAACCTATCGGCGTTTGTAGATGGGGTTACTTCGATTTCTCTAGTTTTCATCTCCTGTACGGAAACGCTTTTCCATGTAGGAGACAAATTGCGAAATCGTAAATGTCATCGCTAGGTATAAAAGTGCAACTGCAGTCCAAATCTCCACAGAGGCGTAAGTGTCAGCAATGATGAGCTGCCCTTTACGGGTAAGCTCTTCAAAGCCTATGACAGAGACAAGTGAAGAGTCTTTAAGCATTGCGATGAATTCGTTTCCGAGAGGCGGAATCACGCGCTTAAAGGCCTGAGGAAGAATGACATAGCGCATCGCTTGATAGTTTGTCATTCCAAGACTCAGTGCTGCACGGCGCTGTCCGATGGAAATCGACTGAATACCCGCGCGGAAAATCTCCGCTACATAAGCGCCCGAGTTAATGGAACAGGCCGCGACGGCCGCCGTAAAGGGGTCGATACGCGTACCCAAAATAACAGGGAGCGCAAAGTAGAGAATAAAAATCTGAACAAGCAGAGGCGTGCCTCGGATGAAAACCACATAGACACGCGCAATGCAATGGATTACGCGGTTGTTACATAAGGTTCCGATTGCGGCGATTAAGCCAAAGACCATACCAAGACCTACGGCCATAGCCGTAATCTTGAGTGTCACTGCTGCTCCTGCGAGCAGGAGCGGCATCGACAGGGATACCATCGAGAAATCGAATTCCATTAGAAACTCCCGAGCGTAGAGATTTTCCGAATGTTTCGGTTTACTGCTTTCCGAACCACTTCACCATGAGAGCCTGGTAGGAACCATCCTGCTTGGCTTCCTCTAAGGCCTTGTTCATACGGTCAAGAAGCTTCTTATTCTTCTTCGAGACGATAAAGCCATACTGCTCAACAGCAAGGACGCGCGGCTGATGCGCGAAGACTTCGTCGTTCTTCGGATTGCTTGCCATGAAGTGGCCGATGGTCGGGCGATCGCCAATGATTGCCGCGCAACCCTTGTTGCGAAGTTCCATGTAGGCATCATTCATGCCGTTAAATGTCTTCACGGTTGTGCCAGAAATCGACTTAGCGTAGGCAGCGCCTGACGTGCCAATCTGCCCGCAGATAACCTTGTTCGTGAGATCTTTCTCAGTCTTGAGGGTGTCTTTGTCTTCTTTGCGAACCAAAATAGACAACCCGCCATCGTAGTAGGGTTGTGTGAAGTTAATGCGCTTGGCGCGTTCTTCAGTAATCGTAATCGCAGCACCCGCGATATCAATCTGTCGGCTCAGAATGGCCGGGATCAATGCATCAAAGCCCATGGAGACGACTTTGACGGTAAAGCCAGCTTTCTTGCCGATAAGGCGAACCATATCGATATCGAAGCCGATGACTTCGGAGCCATTTTTCGTATCTGTGTATTCAAAGGGTGGGTATGTGCTTTCTGTACCCATAATGAGTTGCTCAGCTTGAGCGGCAGATACGGATAACATGGCGCCGCAAGCAGAAACAAAGAGCAATTTCTTAATCATAAAAAACTCCTGCTAAAAGGGGATTGAGAAACGCTCGGGTTTTCCGGGCGCGACTAAATTTGAAAAACAAGGGGGTTGATTGTAAGAAAATGAGACGCTTCAAGGGGAAACTCGGCCTTGTTTTACTTTTTATGTTGTAAAAATTAAACAAGTAAAACTACCTAATATTCCTAATTTCCTTATTTTATAGTCGGGAATTATTCGATAGACTCCCTATTCCTGACAAAAAGACTCGGAA
>CAZHBC010000040.1:5100-9406 GCA_964530715.1 uncultured Sutterella sp.
ATGAAGCTTACGACACGTGGACGCTTTGCCGTCACTAGCATGATTGATATTGCGCTTTACGGGAAAAATGGCCCTGTGCGCTTATCGGATATCGCACGCCGCGAGCAGATTTCAGTGGCGTATCTCGAACAGATTTTTGGCCGTTTGCGTCGCGCCGAATTGGTTTCTGCCAACCGGGGCCCTGGGGGCGGCTATCGCCTATCCCGTGAGCCAGAGAAGATCAGTGCTGGAGAAATCGTCCGAGCCGTTGAAGAAAGCCTTGACGCAACAAACTGCTACGGCACGGGACAGTGCCGAGGCGGGGCTGAGTGCCTTGCGCACGGGCTTTGGTCGGATATGAACCGACTGATGACAGATTTTTTAGATAAACAAAGCCTCGCTGAGATTAAAACGCGCTATGCGAATACGCATCCTGCACGTGGCGATGAGGCTGTTGTTATTTTCAAGAATAAACGTGGTTAAAAAGGAAGTTAAAGAAATGAACGCACAACATCCTATTTATCTAGATTACTCGGCAACGACCCCGGTCGACCCCCGAGTTGCAGAAAAGATGATTCCCTACCTTTGTGAGAAGTTCGGAAACCCGGCAAGTCACTCACACGCCTATGGGTGGGAAGCTGAGAAGGCGGTCGATGAGGCGCGTGCAGCGGTCGCTGCCTACATCAACGCAGATCCCCGCGAGATTGTTTGGACCTCTGGTGCAACCGAGTCCGATAACCTCGCTGTGAAGGGTGCGGCGCATTTCTACAAGGATAAGGGTAAGCACCTTATTACGGTAAAGACTGAACACAAGGCAGTTCTTGACTCCATGCGTCACCTCGAGAGTGAAGGCTTTGAAGTGACCTACATGGATGTGCAGGAAAATGGTCTTCTGGATTTGAAAGCTCTAGAAGCTGCAATGCGCCCTGACACGACACTTGTTTCTGTGATGGCTGTTAATAACGAAATCGGTGTGATTCAGGATATCGCTGCTATCGGAGAACTTTGCCGCTCTCGCGGAATCATTTTCCACTGCGATGCCACACAGGCACCGGGGAAGATGGAACTTGATATGCAAAAATTGAAGGTTGACCTCATGAGCCTTTCTTCTCATAAGGTCTATGGCCCGAAGGGAATTGGTGCTCTCTATGTGCGTCGTAAGCCCCGCGTTCGCATTGAGCCGCAGATCCACGGGGGTGGACATGAACGTGGTATGCGTTCAGGAACCCTTGCAACGCATCAGATTGTTGGTATGGGAGAGGCGTATCGCCTAGCGAAACTCGAGCAAGAAAAGGATATCGCCCACTGCTTAGCGTTGCGTGAGAGACTCTTGCAGGGCATCCTGAAGAACATTCCCGATGTCATCGTTAATGGCGATATGGAGCACCGCGTTTCAACGAACCTTAATGTTTCCTTTGCGTACGTTGAAGGGGAAAGCCTCATGATGGCCTTAAAAGATATCGCCGTGAGTTCTGGCTCTGCCTGCACCTCTGCTTCTCTTGAACCGAGTTACGTGCTTCGTGCCTTGGGCCGTGACCCAGAACTTGCCCACAGTTCAATTCGCTTTACCTTTGGGCGTTTCACAACCGAGGAAGACATTGATAGAACCGTCGCACTCTTAACGGAGAAGGTTGCAAAACTCCGCGAGATGAGCCCCTTGTGGGAAATGCACAAGTCTGGCGTTGATCTTAAAGACGTTAAGTGGAACGAAAAGTAGGAGATTCGAAGATGCCTTATAGCGAAAAAGTGATGGAGCATTATGAAAATCCCCGTAACGTTGGCACACTCGATAAGGATGATGCCTCTGTCGGTACAGGGATGGTTGGTGCTCCTGCCTGTGGCGACGTGATGCGCTTGCAGATTAAAGTCAATGACGCAGGCGTTATCGAAGACGCTAAATTTAAGACCTATGGTTGCGCAAGCGCCATCGCTTCGAGCTCCCTTGTCTCCGAATGGGTCAAGGGTAAGAGCCTAGAAGAAGCAGGGAAGATTTCTAACACGGCTATCGCCGAGGAACTAGCTCTTCCCCCTGTGAAGATTCACTGCTCGATTTTGGCAGAAGATGCTGTGAAAGCCGCAATCGATGACTACAAGTCTAAGCACGAAGCAAAGACGGAGAAGCCCTAATGGTTACGTTAACAGAAGCCGCGGCAAAGCACGTCACGGCCTTTCTTGCAAAGCGCGGTAAGGGCGTAGGACTTCGTCTCGGTGTGAAGACTTCAGGCTGCTCGGGGATGGCCTATAAACTTGAATTTGCCGATGCCATTGCAACGGACGATCAGGTCTGGGAAAGTTACGGCGTAAAGGTGATTGTTGATACAAAGAGCCTTCCCTACATCGATGGGACAGAACTCGACTTTGTGAAAGAAGGGCTGCAGTCGGGATTTAAATTCAAAAATCCCAATGAGAAAGAACACTGTGGTTGCGGGAAGTCTTTTAAGGTCTAGGCGATGGGTAAACTAGAAACAGCCTTTGACCTCTTGGGGCTCCCTGAGAAGTTCTCCTTAACCGAAGCTCAGATTGAGGATGCATGGAGAGCACGTATTGCTCTCGTGCATCCAGACCGTTTTGCCTCCGCTGGCGCGGCTGCTAAGCGCGTTGCAGAGCAGTGGGCAGGTCGCCTAAACGATGCAAAGACTTCTCTATTGGACCCTGTGGCGCGAGCGAAGATTCTTCTTTCCGCCCGCGGCGTTGATATCGGGGAAGAAAGTGATACGCGGATGCCGCCAGACTTTCTTTTTCGGGCTTTTAGCCTTCGCGAGAGGGTAGAAGCGGGTGAGCGCGAGGCGGTTCTCCGTGAAATCACAGAAGAGAGAAAAGAACTCACTGAGAAACTTAGTACTTTTCTTGATGTCAATCGGGATGATGCGAAGGCACGTGAGGCGGTTCGAGAACTCCTCTTTGTGGAGAAACTCTCCCGCGACCTAGAAAGCCACTAAAAGAAGTTTCCATTTTTTTGTGTAGGAAAAAGTTTTCATGTCAGGACTCATGCAAATTGCAGAACCAGGGCTTTCTGCGGCGCCTCACGAAGAGCGGCTTGCCGTTGGTATTGACCTTGGAACGACCAATTCGCTAGTTGCTACGGTTGTAAATGGTTCTGTTGAAGTTATCGCTGATGAAGCAGGAGAGAAGATTCTCCCAAGCGTTGTGCGTTACAAAAAGGACGGCACGGTTGCAGTTGGTAGCGAAGCTCTTAAGGATATTGCAGAGGATCCAGAAAATACCATTGCCTCCGCTAAGAGATTAATCGGTAGAGTCCTATCTGATATTGATGCGAAGACGCTTCCTTATCGCTTTGAAGCTGGGAACGGCGTTATTCGTTTTGCAACCGCCGCTGGGGTGAAAACTCCCATTGAAGTAAGTTCTGAAGTTTTAAAGAAACTAAAGAGCCGTGCGGAGACTCGCCTAGATGGAGAGCTTGTGGGTGCGGTAATTACCGTTCCTGCCTACTTTGATGATGCACAGCGTCAGGCAACGAAGGATGCTGCGCGTCTCGCTGGCATCGAAGTTCTCCGTCTTTTAAATGAGCCAACGGCTGCAGCATTGGCCTATGGACTTGATACGGGTGCTGAAGGACTTTATCTCGTCTACGACCTCGGGGGCGGGACCTTTGATGTTTCTCTCTTAAGGCTTACGAAAGGCGTTTTCGAGGTGGTTGCAACAGGAGGGGACACGGCCCTAGGAGGAGACGACTTTGATAACGTTCTCGCGAAGGTGATGCTCTCAGAAAAAGGCTTTACGCTTGAAACACTAAGCGCAAAGGAAAAGCGTCAAGCAATCCTTTCAGCCCGTGCTGCGCGTGAAGCTCTTACGGAAAGAGATGCAGCAGAATTTTCTTTCACACGTGCAGTCATTTCGCGTGAGGAATTTGAAGAAAAGAGCGCTTTCCTCATTCATCGCACGCTTGACGTTGTAAGAAGCGTCCTCTCAGATGCGAAGGCAGAAGTTACGGATATTCAAGGCGTCGTCCTTGTGGGAGGCGCAACTCGGATGCCCGCAGTGCGCCGTGCCGTGAAAGAAGCCTTCGGGAAAACACCCTTTACGGAGATTAATCCTGATGAAGTGGTTGCCGTGGGAGCTGCCTTGCAGGCAGATAAACTCGCTGGAAACGCAAGGGGAGACGACTGGTTACTTCTTGATGTGACGCCTCTTTCTTTGGGTCTCGAGATGATGGGGGGACTTGTAGAGAAAATCATTCCGCGTAACACCCCCGTGCCCGTAGCTATGGCGCAAGACTTTACGACGTTTAAAGATAATCAAACGGCTCTCGCAGTGCACGTTGTGCAGGGCGAGCGGGAGATTGTTGATAAGTGCCGGTCGCTAGCAA
>CAZHBC010000041.1:0-9286 GCA_964530715.1 uncultured Sutterella sp.
TAGTCCAAAGTTAGTCCAAAATTTGAGACGAAAAAACGGGGGCTTGGGGACTTTAGACGTTTGAACAATACTTGACAAAAGCACCCATACAAAAGAAAAACAAAGCTGCGGCCAGTGCTAACAGATTGCTTAACTATGTCGTTGTTCTTTCAAAAGTTTGAACTGATGGCGAGCTGCTAGCCGATAGTATTTCGCGGCATCAGTCATTGCGCTTTTCAAATCTGGAGCGAATTCCGAAACCTCAATGACACTTTTTAGTCCTAACCGAAACATTTCATCAGCTCCTGGACCTTTTTGACCAACAATGGCAAAAACAGGAATGCTTTTCTCGTTCGCATGCTTTAGAACACCCGAGATAACTTTGCCGTGTACCGACTGCCAATCCAATCGACCTTCTCCGGTAATGACTGCCTGAGCTCCCTCAATTTTGCGATCAAAATCGACAAGCGACAAAACGGTTTCGATACCGGAATTCAGTTGGGCGCCAAGAAAAACCTTCAGAGCATAGCCCAACCCGCCAGCTGCTCCTGCACCCTTAAAATCCTCCGCCTTCTCAAGTTGATGCTGAGAGATCTCCAAAAAATGACGCATCCCACTTTCTAGGGCGTCAAGAGCTATGTTATCCGCCCCTTTCTGCGGGCCATATGTATATGTTGCCCCATTGGGTCCGATGAGAGGGTTGTCCACATCGCTCATCACAATAATGGGAACTGACTTAAGGAGAGGGTCAACATTGCGCGTATCGATTCGTTCGACTCGGGACAAATCACTTGCGATTCCCTTCAGCAATTTTTCGTTTTGATCGTAAAACCGATACCCCAAGGCACACAGCGCTCCAAGGCCCCCATCATTCGTCGCACTTCCCCCAATTCCAATTATGATTTTCCGAGCACCTTGCGCAAGGGCTGCCTTAATCAATTCACCAGTTCCATAGGTACTGGCCTGCATCAGTAAAACAGGAGAATGATTGATTAGTGAGAAACCTGAGGCTTCCGCCATTTCCATGACGGCGGTCTGATCATCTAGCATAAAGAATCGGGCATTGATGGAGTCTCCTAACGGGTTTCTCACCTGAACCACATGCCATTTGCCCGACAGTTGCCTACTGAGAGCCTCTACAGTCCCTTCGCCACCATCTCCAAGAGATACGGAAACACAGTCTACGTTCGAAAAATATTCCTTTGCGATCTCCGTCAATATTCGGTGAATCGCAGAAGAAGTCAAGGTCCCTTTAAAGGAATCGGAAGCGAATACGAGTTTCATAAATATCTCAAATATAACGTTGTACTTTCCAAAAAAATACACCACAAAAACCCAATATGAGTTCGCTACTCGCAGGAAAGATTTTCTCTCCATACGAAACGCCTTACAAATCTTCAAATACATAACACCGAAACACCTTAGTTCCCCATTCCATAAACATAGAGCTAAATCTAAGGGTTTACCCCACATGTAAATCTCTCTTTTGGTATTAGGTAAACCTCCTTAGTTAGTGTAATATCCCGATGTGCTCTTTACGAAGAGTTACAAATTTTGGTGGGCAAATAAACAACATTCGGAGGAGGGGGAACCCTATGACATTAACCGCTTGGATTGCCTTGGCTGTCATCTTCGTGACAGTTTGGGCTCTTATTAAACGTTACGAGACACGTATCACGCTTATCGCTGCAGGCTTGTTCCTGTGTGTGATTTGCTTGGCACCGATGACAGGTCTCGATCAGTTTGCAAAATCCATGACAAACAAGTCTCTTATCATGGCAATTTGCGGATCGATGGGCTTTGCATTTGTGGCTAGCTACACTGGCTGCGACCGTTCTCTCGTTCATTATCTTGCTGCTCCCGTCCGCGGCCTCGGCATCTTCCTGATTCCAGTCTGCACGGCAATTACATTCTTCGTTAACATCGCGCTTCCATCTGCCTCTGGTTGCGCTGCAGCCGTCGGTTCGACGTTAATCCCGGTTATGCTCCGCGCTGGTATCAAACCCGCTGGTGCAGCTGCTGCTGTTTTGGGCGGCACGATTGGTTCCTACCTCTCGCCTGGTACGTCTCACAACCCGTTCGTAGCGAAGATGGCCAACATGGACGTTATGGACTTCATTGGTACGCACTTCAATTACTCCCTTATGTGCGGCGCAATCTTGCTCGTTGGTGTTCTCCTTAGTTGCTGGATTTTGGGCGACAACAAGGGCGACGCCAATGCGAAGATTGATGAATCCAAGATTAAGAAGGACGACAACTTCAAGCCGAATCCTCTTAAGGCTCTCGTTATGATTGTCCCAATCGCCATCCTCGTTAGCGGTAACCTCTGGATTCCCGCCATCAAGATGGGCGTTGCTCAGGCTATGTTAATCGGTGCAATCTGCGCACTCTGTGTTTCTCGTTGCAACATTCAGACCTTCTCCAAAGAATTCTTCAATGGTATGGGCAAGGGCTACGCCGAAGTTATGGGCATCATCATTGCTGCCGGTGTCTTCGCCGCTGGTCTCCGCGCTTCTGGCCTCATCGACATCTGCGTCGATGCCCTTAAGCACTCCAATGAATTCGCTCGCTGGGGCGGTTCTCTTGGTCCGTGGATCATGGCTGTCATCACTGGTTCTGGTGACGCTGCCACATTGGCCTTTAACGAAGCCGTTACACCGCATGCCGAGACCTTCGGTATGACGATTCACGGTTTGGGTGGCTTGGCCTTCTTAACAGGCGCTCTCGGCCGTACGATGTCTCCGCTCGCTGGCGTGACGATTCTCGTTTCCGGTATCGCTATGGTTAGCCCGTTTGAAGTTATCAAGCGCACAGTCGTTCCATGCGTCGTCGCAGTTATCGCTTGCGCACTGCTCATGGTCTAAAAGAGAAATTAATTTCACGCCTTCGCCTACGGACGTGAATTGAAAATCTCAAAACCCCGTTACTTTTCTAGAGAGTACGGGGTTTTTTCTTGACTATAGTTTTGAGTAACTTTGAAGGGAATGCCTAAAAGAAGACTTACTTCTTAGTAGATTGCTTCTTTTCTGCGGAAGCTATTTTGGCCTTAAACGGGCTGTCATCCGGCTCAATGCAGCGGTCAATGGCTAGATAATCCGCAAGCTCTGTGTCTCCCGCCTTACGAGCCGCATCCGACGGGCTTTGCAAATTTATATTACAAAGGTCTCTATAAGCACCCGCTCGCAAAAGAGTCATCACGGCTTTACGGTGTTTACCGCGAGCAGCCATATAAAGGGGTGTAACACCCATATCTGTACGGGCGTTGACATTGGCACCTTTCTCGATAAGGAGTTTCACAATCTCATCATGGCCATTTGTTGCCGCGTAGTGAAGGGCGGACCAACCGATAGTCTTTGAAACAGAAGCGCCTTTATTTAGAAGTTCTTGCGTAAGATCCATATCCCCAGCAAACGCCGCAAGCATGAGAGCGTTTTCCCCATAGGAACTACTCATATTGACGTCAAGCCCTGGTTGATCTAAGAGAAGACGAACCATCTTGTCGTAGCCAAGGCGAATGGCTCTCACGAGGGCTGGATCTCCTTCACGGACCATCTGATTTGGTGTGAGACCCGCGGCTAAAAGTTCTTTTGCCACGGAAATTTGATCATTTTCCACTGCCTCAGTGAACTTCACCTGCGAATCAGTGAAAACTTGCACTTCGCCTACGTTGGATGCCGCAAGTGCTGTCGTTGCAAAAAGGCTTAAGCAACCCAAGGTAAAAAGCGATTTCTTAAAAAATTTCACAACGATTTCTCCCTAATTCTGAAAAAACGCAAGGCGTTTTCTGTTGTCTTTTCTCCGACTTCCTCAAGGGTGAGCCCTTTAACTTTAGCAATTGTCCGAGCCACTTCAAGAACAAAGCTCGGCTCATTTCTCTTTCCACGATAGGGCACGGGGGCCATATACGGACAGTCGGTTTCAATCATGAGATTTTCAAGCGGGATTTGGCGAACAATCTCTCGGAGATTTTCCGCATTCTTAAAAGTCACAACGCCAGTGAAAGAAATCATTCCGCCAAAATCAACGGTTTCTTTAGCTATCTCTAGGTTTCCACCGTAGCAGTGTAGGACAAAGCCAACATCTGTGGCTTTCTCTTCTTTTAGGATGGCTAGGGCATCCGCCTCAGCTTCTCTTGCATGTACGACAATGGGTTTATGAAGAGCCTTCGCGGCTTCAATATGCATGCGAAAGCGATTCTTCTGCCAAGTGAGATCTCCCTTACACCAGTGATAATCGAGACCTGTTTCACCGACGGCAACAATCTCAGGCGCGGAGCAAATCCGCGTGATTTCTTCTACGCTTGTTTCTTTTGCATCCTCATACTCGGGGTGTAGCGCCCATGCCGCATAAAGAAAACCTGGATTTTCTTTCGCTAGTGCAATTGTCGGCGCAACTTCATCCCTGTCGCAACCTAAGACTAGAGCGCCAACGAGACCTGATGACTTCATCCGAGTAATGACATCTTCTCGGTCGCTATCAAACTCACGCGCGTTAATGTGGCAATGTGAATCAAAGAAAGGCATGGAAAAGAAAATAATTCAATGATTGAGTCGCGACATTTTATCGAATCTGCAGGTTCGGAGACCGAAAAAGAGCTTATCAAAGGCCTTAAGCCATCTAAGAGAGTTGCTAACGGAAGAGGGAAGGGAAAACTTAGAGTAGATAAAACTAAAGCGTTTTGAGGAAAAACCCGGGGCTAATTCCCTTCGTGCTCAAAACGCTTCAGCTGAAAACCGTCAGAACACTTCGGCAGGGTCTCATTCCCATTCGGTTCTTTCCAACGGATTTGCCATAATCTTAAAGACTTCAAAAAATAAAGCACTGGTTTCCGACATCAGGGTCTAATTCCCATTTCGATTCCAGTGCTTTATCCGTGGCTTTTGAAACACTTCGTCAGGGTCTCATTCCCATTCGGTTCTTTTCAAAAGCCTTTGAAAGAAATGCGTTCTAGGGAAAGAGCCCGACAATCCGCCTATATCAGAAAACTCTAATACGCACCCGAGGCTTAACTGGGCTAGAGCAACTTTCTTTCAAGAAGATTATGGATGACTCCATAGCAAAATTCAAGAAACTAACAAAAGCCTTGCGTAGAATTGTCCTGTTAAAAGAGAAATTCTTAAGCCATTAAGGAGTGCCGTCATGATCCTTGCAGCATATCAACAAACCAAATCGACTGTACGAATCGTAACCGACAAGGGAACGCGCTATGTCGTCGGCATTCTTCACGGGTATACGAGTGAAACAGTGACTGTGAAAGGGTCAGAGAAATCTAGAACTCTCCGTATCTGTAACGAAAAAGGACAGACGATTCGCTACATCTCGCAGTGATTAAGATTTTCTCTTTTTAGTTTCCCTTTTCGTGTATTAATACATCTCTTTTGGAAAGAAAAAAATGCCTTTTGTCAATATTAAGATTACCCGCGGTGAACATCCCGCCACAACGGAACAGAAAGAAGCCCTTATCGAAGGCGCAACAGATCTTCTCGTGCGAGTCTTGGGAAAGAACCCCGCAACGACGGTTGTCGTGATTGAAGAAGTTCCAATGGAAAACTGGGGCGTCGGAGGCACATCTCGCGCCCTGCAAGAAAAACGCAAGGCTGAGGCTCTAAAAAAGGACTAGCTTAGGCTCAGAGGAGGGGGAAATTTCCGCATATCCCCAAAGTGGAGCAGGAGCCCCTTCCTCTCTCCAATCAGGAAGAACGATTCGCATGAGGTCAGTCGCCTCATAGGTTGCAGGTCTATGTGTGTGACCGTGAATAATGTAGCGGCAGTTATTCTTTGCGGCCGCCTCTCTAAAAGAAGCCTCCACAACGTCCATTTCTTCAAGCGTTTTCTCGCGCTTTTGCCGAATAGATTCCTTTCTTGCCCTTAAGGCCCAAAGGATTCGCGAGAGAAAATTCATAGAAAAAGCCTCTTTCTGAAATTTCTCAGAGCGAAGCAATTCTCGGAATTTCTGATAATCCGTATCCAGCGTGCACCATTCGTCACCGTGTGCAAGAAGAATTCTTTTATCTTCAAAAGTCACGGCAATAGAACTTTGGATTATTGTCGCCCCAGAGGCTCTTGCGAAGTCATCCCCAAGAAGAGTGTCACGGTTTCCTGGCATGAGGTAAACCCGGTGTCCAGATTGAGCGTACTCCCTCAAGGCCCGTGAGACGGGAAAGGCGATAAATCCTGCGTCATCTCCGACCCAGAATTCAAAGAGGTCCCCCAAAATGAAAAGCTCTTTGTAGTTAAGAGCCTCGTTTTTTAAGAAGTTGAAAAAGCGCTTTGCAACGGCAATTTTGCGCCAGGAAAGATGTAAGTCCGCGATAAATAGCGGTGCTTCAAGTGGCGCAACATCGGCTGCGCCACATTCTCGCGGAAGCTTACATATCGAAGGCATTAAATAGGCTCACTATTTAGGAAGCGCCGAGAACTTCTGCCTTCTCGATGATGACATCCTCTTTCGGAACGTCGCTGTACATGCCAGAAGTGCCTGTAGCCACAGCTTCGATGGCATCAACGACATCAAAACCAGCGACGACTTTACCGAAAACTGCATAGCCGTAACCCTGAGCTGTCGCGCTCTTAAAGTTAAGGAAGTCATTGTCCTTTACGTTAATAAAGAACTGGCTTGTGGCAGAGTCTGGATCGCTCGTGCGAGCCATAGCAATGGTGTACTTATCGTTCTTTAACCCGTTATTGGCTTCGTTCTTAATGGCGTTAAAGCCACCATCCTTACGCTTTAAACCCTTGAAGAAACCACCACGGACGATGCCGCCACCTTGGATCATGAAACCTTTAATCACACGGTGAAAAAGTGTTCCTTCGTAAAAACCAGAAGTAACGTACTTCTCAAAGTTTTCGCAGGTAATCGGAGCCTTCTCTTTATCGAGTTCGATGTCAATGACACCTTTATTTGTTGTGATACGAATCATTTACTTTGCCTTTTTATTCTCAAGAAGTTGAATGGATTCAATGACAACGGGCGTCACGGGAACATTTTCGTAAAAGCCCTTTGTCGTCGTCTTTACAATGGAAATCTTATCGACGACATCCATACCGCGGATGACACGTCCAAAGACCGCATAACCCCAACCATCGCGGCTCTTTTTCGCATCGAGGAAGTCGTTATTTGTTGTGTTGATAAAGAATTGACTTGTTGCCGAGTGCGGTTCACTCGTACGCGCCATAGCAATCGTTCCACGGCGATTAGATTCCGTAGTTCTTGCTTCGTTAATGATTTTGTCGTCTGTGGCCTTTTGCTTCATATCAGCGGTGAAACCACCACCCTGAATCATGAAACCATCGATAACACGGTGGAAAATCGTATTGTTATAAAAACCCTTGTTGACATAATTTAAGAAGTTGCGAACAGTGACGGGAGCACGCTTTGCATCAAGCCTCACATCAAAACTCCCGAGGCTAGTCTTTACGCGAACAACATCCATTGTTGCGGCTGCTGAGGCTGCAAAACTAAGGGGCGCTGCAAGGAGGCTAAAAGAAGCAAGACCAAAAGCAACTAAACGAAAACGATTTTTCATGGAAAATCTAAATCCTTAACTAAAGTCTTCTTAATTATTCTTCATGAGGTTCTCTAATTCAGAGAGGCGATTCGCCGCACTGCGTGATCCCCCGCGGGCTGCAATTCTTAAATTCCGAATTGCTCGAGTAATCTCTAAGTTTGCGAGGTTTTCTCGTGCGATGACGTAGTTAGGTCTTAAGGCAATCGCGCGGTTTAAGAGTTCCTCTGCGCGCGCAAGGTCCCCTGACTTTGTCACAAGACGCGCTAAGTTGTTATAAGCCTCAGGGATTTCTGGATAAGTCTTCACAAAGGCTTCAAGTTCTTCTTTAGCCTTTAATTCCTCTCCCATCTTCTCAAAGAGAACGCACTTCTGAAAACGCAACTGTGCAGACTGTGGGTTCTTCTCTAAGCCCTCATCAATGTATTCGCGAGCGCGGGTGAATTTCCCTTCCCGCATAAGGCGTTCAACTGCCGCTGGATACTGATCACGGGGCAACTCAACCGCGGGATTGTCAAGATCTACCGCCGCTTGAGAACTTGCGACAGGGCCAGCTAGAAGCAAAGCAACAAAAAGCGAAGAAAAAATCCGAAGATGCTTCATAAATTGGATATAACCTTGAAGAAAATCCGTTCAAAACGGGCATAAACGTTTATACTGACTCGCTATTGTACTGACTGAAAACGCGACGATTCATATCGAAGCAATTTTTTACTATTCATTTTTGCGATTGCTTATTTAAACAATCGCGTATTACTCTGAAACATGTCTTTATCCATTTACTCTACATTATCGAAAACGATTGCCCCTTTTAAGCCCATTCACGCAGGAAAGGTTGGCATGTATGTCTGCGGCGTCACGGTCTACGACTACACGCACATCGGCCACGGCCGTACCTTTGTTGCCTTTGACGTCGTACGACGCTGGCTTGAAGCCTCAGGCTACGAGGTGACTTTTGTTCGTAACGTCACGGACGTTGATGACAAGATTATTCGCCGCGCAGCAGAACGCGGTATCTCCACAACGGAACTTACGGATACCTTCACGCGAGCCATGCAAGAAGACATGTTAAGTCTCGGGTGCTTAGCTCCCACCTATGAGCCGCGCGCCACGCAATTTATTGGTGAAATGCTTCATATCATCGAACTCTTAGAGGAAAAGGGCCTAGCGTACCAGGCAAGCGACGGCGACGTTGACTATGCAGTGCGTAAATTCCCTGGCTACGGGAAACTCTCAGGAAAGAGTCTTGACGACCTTATCTCTGGAGCCCGCGTAGGCGTTGCGGATGCAAAACGCGATCCCCTCGACTTTGTCCTCTGGAAACATGCAAAACCAGGCGAACCGCATTGGCCTTCGAAGTGGGGCGAGGGGCGTCCAGGTTGGCACATCGAGTGCTCTGCGATGAGTTGCCACTATCTTGGAGAGAACTTCGATATTCACGGCGGTGGCCCAGATCTTGTTTTCCCACATCACGAAAATGAAATCGCGCAAAGCGAAGGCGCCCATGGTCCTGGCTTTGCCAATGTTTGGATGCACTCAGGCCCTCTGCGTGTGAGAGCTGCTGACGGCACAGAAGAAAAGATGAGTAAGTCTTTGGGGAACTTCTGGACAATTCGCGATGCCTTAAAAGAA
Source organism: uncultured Sutterella sp. (assembly GCA_964530715.1). Classification (GTDB taxonomy): domain Bacteria; phylum Pseudomonadota; class Gammaproteobacteria; order Burkholderiales; family Burkholderiaceae_F; genus Duodenibacillus. Next base: position 9,117 of record CAZHBC010000041.1, read on the forward strand.
ACCAATGGCCGCTATGGAGAAGGTAACGGCAATGAAACCCTTAGGTTCTTCCTCTTAAGAAGCCACTACAGAAGCCCAATTAGCTTTAACCCAGGTCTCATTGAAGACGCCCATAAGGGTCTTACACGCCTTTATAGTGCTCTAAAAGAAACTGCGCCTGAAGAAAACTA
>CAZHBC010000042.1:0-9030 GCA_964530715.1 uncultured Sutterella sp.
TGAAAGAGAGGCTTTTAATAAGCTTAAACGAAGGCTTTGTCTTCGAAAAATATAGCCCAGGGAATATTCCTCCTCCGGATTTGTCCGTTATTTCGTAGTTTTAGTCGCCAGACAGACACGTGTTGTTTGTTTGGCTTTTTTATCACTGGCAACCTAGGGGAGAGAGCCAATGGAAAGGAGGGCTATAACTAGCCAAGAAGGGACACTGTCCCGTAAGTTTCACGTCGCTGAGCTTTTGTGTTCTGCAGGGCTCGTTCTATTTACAACACAAGGCGTCTGTTCTGAGGCAAGAGAAATTTCTCTTAGCGCAGAAGATACTTCACTTACCTATATTGAGGTAACGGATGCGGTACCAGGAGACACCGTTTGGGAGGCCGAAGAGGATTTCTCTATTCGTATGACGAATAAGAATTCTGAAGGTGCTACCTATACGGTCTACAGCGCTGACTATGCCGATTCATTTGACGGTTTTTCTTTTTCGGGAATAGATGAAGAAGGCTATGACGTTGTCATTTATCCCAAAGAACTTACGATTGAATCTACAGACGTTGGTATTGCATTCGTAAGAACAGATGAAGCCGAGCCTGGGCTCGGTAGCCTCGTTGCGGACTGCAATGTCTATGTAAAAGCACCTACTGTTATTAAAGAAGAAGCAGGGGTTCTGGGAACATTACGTTTTGCTGCAAGAGAGCCTTCTCTCCTACGAAGTGAGGAGCAAGCGTGGACTCCGACGGTTAACTTAACGGGTAACTATCAATTCTCAGAAGGCCGACTTGAATTTGATTCCGTTAACGGAAAAATGATTGGCCAAGGGTCTATCGGGACACTTGCTCTTAACGAAACAATCGAAGGGCACCAGACGACACTTCATATTACAGAAGACCCCGCAAGCGCAAAGAGATCTTTTCTTCGAGTAGAAGAGTTGGAACTCTCCTCTGGAACACTAAAAGTCACGGGCTCGGGTTCAGGCGCTGGTTTCGGAAGTGTTTTCCAAGCGATAAATCTTTCTTCCCCGGGGGAAGAGTCAGGTGAGAGTTCTATAGAGATTTCTGGAAATGGAGCTCTCGTTCTTGGAGAAGTCCCCGTAGGAGATAGAGATGTATCTATTGTTGGTGAGGAGGTTATTCGTCTCTTAGGCGAGAGTAAGGTCGCAGGAGGCTCTATTCGACCGACGCTTGTGACGCATAACACATCGCCACAGGTTTCTTTACCCGAGGGCGCAACGCTAACAATTAAAGTTGGTTCTGTTGATGCGGCCACACTGGCAGACTCCAATGCTTCTATCCTTTTTGGTAGCGACGCGCGTTGGGTTGTTCTCTGTGGAGAAGATACTTCACCGCGCTTACGTTCCGTGGGAACAAATTTTGCGGTTGCTTCGCAAGAAGGCGCTGAGCTTGTCATCAACGGTTGGAGTGGAGAGGATTTAGATCTTGGTATTACGTGGAATCCAGATTACGTAAAGTTCACAAATATAGCTTTGGGACGCGCGGAGGCTGTGCTTACCGATAGCGGGCTTCGTATTACTCGGCAGTTAATGCAGAAACTTCCTAGCCTTAAAGCGCGTAACGCCGTCAAGATTGCCGAAGATGGACTCTATGCGGGGACGCTCAAGTCTCCTGGAGTCGATTTCATACGCAAAGCGATTGAAAGCGACCAAATTGGAAAAGATATCTTTGCTGATTTTGTCGATTCTTCTGTGTTTTTGCCGTTCTCATCAGGAACTCTCGTTCTCTCAGAAAGAGCTTTTGATGCGACGCACGCCTATGCCATGACTCGGCCCATTGTTAGAACGACAGAGCGTACACATTGGTGGGCTTCTGCAAGTAGAGAAAAACACCGTATTCCCGTTTCTAACCTTAAGGGAACGGTCACATCAGCTTCCTTTGGGTTTGATAGGACATTTAATGAAAATTGGACGGGCTCTCTTGCCCTCACGGGCGTCAAGGTTGATTCTCACTCGAAGGCTGCCTCAAGTAGTATTAATGGCGACGCAACTGTAGCTCTTGCCTCTTTAGCCCTAGAGAGAAAACTCTTTTCGAGTAGCGCTCTGCGCTTTGGCTTAACGGTAGGGCAATCCGAAGTGGAGGCTAAGCGCATGGGTATAGAGCACAGACTCAAAACAGAACCGAAGATGAAACTGGCTGGCCTCGGTCTTCAATTTGCAACGCATTTTCAAGAGGCGAAGTGGTCCGCAAGGCCCTTCCTTGGGGTAAATGGTTATTACGCCAAGATAGAAGATGGAGATGTGACTGATTCTGGAGAGAGAAGTGGCGTTCACGGCACAGGTTTTAAGACGGAGGCTAAGACCCGCAGTTGGGCCGATATCACTGCGGGCATCTCGGCGGAGACCTCTTGGGAGCCTTTTGTAGATTGTTTTATTAGGCCTCGTATTTCGCTCATAGGGAAGGCTGCCTTCGGTGATAGAAATTGGAAAGCAACTGCTCGCCTTGCCACGGAGGGAGCCGCTGCAGACTACGATCAATTCCGCTCTACGGCCCGCTGGTCCGTGCGTGCAGAAGTCGGCCTAAACATTGCTTCCTCTGCGAAGGTTCCAATAAAAGAGGGAGGTTTCCTTGGCATCGGTGGTAAAGACACGGGCAAAGATGAAATGCGTGACTGGCACCTCGACCTTAAATTCGGCTACCGAAGGGCCGCTGCCTCAGAGCACTCTACCTATGCTAGGCTCGAATACCGAGAAAATTGGTAGCTTCCTCAGAGGGCTTCGGCTCCTGTGCCTATAAAAAAACACCGCTTGGTTTGAGTACCGAGCGGTGTTTAAGTCGAAAGACGCCTAAAGGTTACTTCGCAACGACGTTAACGAGTTTTCCTGGGACGATAATAATCTTCAAGACTTTAAGCGACCCAACAAAACGCATGACATCGGGGTTGGCAAGAGCCGCCGCTTCGATTGCCGCTTTCTCTGCATTCACAGGAACGCGAATCTCTCCACGGAGTTTGCCGTTGACTTGCACGACAAGTTTCACCTCATCGGCAAGGAGGGCTTTCTCGTCAACCTTAGGCCACGGGGCATCAAGAAGATCTGTGCCAAAGGCCTTTGCATAACCTAACTCATTCCAAATGGCCGTTGTGATGTGCGGCGCAAGCGGGTAGAGCGTACGAATCAGGATGCCAAAGCACTCCGAGAGGGCGCGATGGCTATCCTCATCTGTCGCTTCGAAATCCTCAATGAGATTCATCATCTTCATCGTCGCGGAGACGACCGTGTTGTACTGCATACGGTCAAAGTCGTTTTCCGCTTGTTTGAGATTTAGATAAATCTCACGACGGAAGTTCTTCACCTTCGCGCCGGCCTTCGAGAAGTCACCTGCCTCTTTCGTTGCCGCGATTGTCTCGCGGTGCGCATAAGCCCAACTCCAAAGACGGCGTAGGAAGCGGTATGTGCCTTCAGCGCCAGAATTAGACCATGCGGCAGACTGATCAGGGGGACCAGCGAACATGACGAAGGTACGGGCTGTATCGGCACCAAACTTCTTAATAATGTCACCAGGCTCGACAACGTTATTCTTACTCTTACTCATCTTCTCAATGCCGCCAGAGAAGACGGGCTGGCCGTCGTCATTTGCTGTAACGCGTGAGGGACGACCCTTCTCATCGTACTCAACGGTGATTTCATACGGGTAGTACCAGCGCTTGTGTCCATCGGGAAGATCACGATAGAAGCACTCCGCAGTAAGCATTCCTTGCGTGAAGAGCCGTGTGAAGGGTTCATCAAACTTCACAAGCCCAAGGTCACGCATTACCTTAGTCCAGAAGCGGGCATAGAGAAGGTGCAACACTGCATGCTCGATGCCGCCAATGTACTGATCCATCGGACCCCAATAGTCGTTTCTCTCATCGACCATTGCGGTGTTGCAGTCCGGTGAGCAGTAACGCATGTAGTACCAAGAGCTGTCGACGAAGGTATCCATCGTGTCCGTTTCGCGACGTGCAGGAGCACCGCACTTCGGGCAGGTGCACTTTAAGAATTCTTCGCACTTTGTTAAGGGGTTGCCAGAGCCATCGGGAACCAGGTTCTCGGGAAGCAACACGGGGAGATCTTTCTCTGGAACAGGTACTGGACCGCACTTCGGGCAGTGAATGATAGGAATCGGAGTTCCCCAATAACGCTGACGAGAGATGCCCCAGTCACGGAGACGGAACTGTGTCTGCTTGTGCCCTAAGCCCTTAGAGGCAAGTTCTGCTGCAATCGCATCGATTGCTTCGTGTAAGCCGAGGCCGTTAAATTTCCCAGAGTTAACAAGGGTAAGCGGGAGAGTCTTGTCTCCATACCACTCTTGCCAAGCCTCATCTGTGAAGGTCTTTCCTTCGACCTGGCAGGTCTGAATAATGGGAATACCAAACTTCTTAGCGAAGGCAAAGTCGCGTTCATCGTGTGCAGGAACGCCCATCACGGCGCCTTCGCCGTAACTCATAAGAACGTAGTTACCAATCCAAACTTCAACGGGTTTATCCGTTAAGGGGTGACGTACGTAGAAACCTGTGGGAACACCTTTCTTTTCCATCACGGCCATATCGGCTTCGGAAACAGAGCCCTTAGCGCATTCTTCGCAGAAAGCTTTCAGGTCTGCTCTATCGCGAGCAAGTCTCTTTGCGATGGGGTGCTCGGCGGCAACCGCGACGAAGGTAACGCCCATCAAGGTATCGGCACGTGTTGTGTAGACGTTCAGTAGTTTCTTCTCTCCATCGAGCTCGTAGGGGAAGGAAAGATTCACACCCGTGCTCTTACCAATCCAATGGCGCTGCATACGGCGAACTTGGTCGGGCCACCCTGGGAGTTTGTCAAGGTCAGCCAAGAGTTCTTCTGCGTACTGTGTGATTCCAAGGTAGTAGCCTGGGATTTCACGTTTTTCGACCTTGGCGCCAGAACGCCAACCGCAGCCGTCGATAACTTGTTCGTTTGCAAGAACGGTCTTATCCACAGGATCCCAATTGACAACCTGCGTCTTACGGTAAGCGATGCCGCGTTCGAGCATCTTTAAGAAAATCCACTGATTCCAGCGGTAGTACTCCGGTTTGCACGTCGTCACTTCGCGCGACCAGTCAAAGGCCAAGCCCAAGGGCTTCATCTGCGATTTCATGTCGGCGATGTTGTTGTACGTCCACTCGGAGGGAAGAACTTTCTTGCTGAGGGCAGCATTTTCTGCGGGGAGTCCGAAGGAGTCCCAGCCCATTGGGGTCATGACGTTGTAGCCAGTCATGCGACGATAGCGATAGAGCACGTCATTGAGCGTGTAGTTACGCACGTGACCCATGTGAAGTTTCCCGGAAGGGTACGGCAACATGGAGCAGACGTAGTATTTGGGCTTCTCATTGCCCTTGGCGTCTAGTGCGTGCTCAACGGCACGATAAACGTCCTTTTTCTGCCAGTCCTCTTGTACAGAGGCTTCGATTTCTTGCGGTGAATAAGTCTCGCGCATGATGCGTATTCCTGTCGGAAGAAAAGCTAAAAAATTGAAAGTATTAAGTATATTCCGCATTGGACTAGTACGCCCTAGGCACTTTGTCGTATGCGGCGTGGATTTTGCCGAGGTTTTTGTTGTTTTCTTAGAAGCCTAAGTCTGTAAAATCCCTCCGTTTTGCATTGAGTTTTTTCGTATGGATATTCTTGCCTCTTTAAATCCTGAGCAGCGTCAGGCGGTGGTTCTCCCCGCCGAACACGCTCTTATCTTGGCCGGTGCTGGTTCGGGCAAAACCCGAGTGCTCACTACACGAATTGCGTGGTTAATTTCGGAAGGCCGCGCTCGCGCTTCAGAGATTCTTGCCGTAACTTTTACGAATAAAGCCGCGCGTGAGATGAAGACCCGTCTTGAGGCGATGTTGGGAGCAGGCGTTGGCAGTATGTGGGTTGGAACCTTTCACGGTATTGCACATCGTTTCTTAAGGCTACATGCCTCGGAGGCAGGGTTGCCGAAAACCTTCCAGATTATCGATCAGGCCGATCAGCTCTCCATCCTGAAAGCCATCATGAAGGATAAGGGGCTGGGATCCGAGAAAGAAGACGCCAAGCAGATTCAGGGAGAAATCAATCGGGCTAAGGAAAAAGGGGTGCGGGCTCAGCAATTTAGTCGCATCAACCTTCAGGGACCGAGTTCGATGATTTACACAGAGTACGAGGCTCGCTGTAAGAGAGACGGATTGGTGGATTTTGCGGAACTTCTCCTCGCAACGGTTGAACTTTTTGAGAAGAATGCTCACATTCGCGAGCACTATGCCAATCGGTTTAAATTCATCTTGGTCGATGAGTTCCAAGATACGAATGTGTTGCAATATCGTTGGATTAAGGCGCTTTCCGCTCCAGGGAAAAACGAGGGCGCAGTCTTCTGTGTCGGGGACGACGATCAATCGATTTACGCATTCCGAGGCGCCTGTGTAGGCAATATGAGTGACTTTGTTAAAGACTACAAAGTCCCGCATATTGTTAAGTTGGAACAAAACTATCGGTCAACCTCCCATATTCTCGATGCAGCTAATGCGGTGATTTCTCACAACAAAGAACGCATGGGAAAGAAGCTCTGGACTAGCGCAGGGAAGGGCGAGCCTATCGGGGTCTACGCCGCGGCGGATGATAACGACGAGGCAAGATCGATTGTGCAGGAGATTCAAATCCAACATCGCCTTGGGACGCCATACGCGGATTTTGCTGTTTTATATCGCAACAACGCACAGAGCCGTGTCATCGAACAGTTTTTCACAAGTAACTCTGTTCCTTACCGTATCTACGGGGGGCTACGCTTTTTCGATCGCCAGGAAATTAAAGATGTGATGGCATACCTTCGTGTTATCTCAAAACCGGATGATTTGAGCATTGAACGTGTGATTAACCATCCGCCCCGAGGCATTGGCGCGACAACAGTTGATAGGATTAAGGCCAAAGCACAGAGCTTGGGTATTGGACTTTGGGATGCTTTAACGGGCAACACAGAAGACGAAGAAGCTAAGGCGCTAGTGGGACGCGCCGCAAAATTTGTGCGTTTAATTGAGGATATTCGCGAAAAGAATGCCGAGAGTAACTTGGTTGACTTGGTTAAAAACGTCATTACCGCTTCTGGGTTACGTGAGTATTACGAAAAGCAAATTGATAAAGCGATTCGCTTGGAAAACCTCGATGAACTTATAGGAGCCGCTGCGGCATACTGCGAAGAAAATGACATCGAAGAGACAGATTCAGCTTTTGCCGCCATTGATTCAGCTCTTATGCCTCCGCTAGACGGCTTTATTTCTCAAGCAGTTTTGGAGAGCGAAGGGCACAAGGAAGAAAACGGCACCGATGCCGTACAGATGATGACCGTGCATGCTAGTAAGGGGTTGGAATTCAATTCGGTTTTCCTTACTGGCCTTGAACGGGGAATCTTCCCGCATCCCGCGAAAAGCCTAAATGAGAAAGATCGCATCCGTAGCGATGATGAAGAAAGAAGACTCCTCTATGTTGCTATGACGCGAGCCAAAAAGTATCTTCGTATAAGTTACTGTGCATCGCGTCGGCAGTATGGGGATTTGAAGTTTACGGGTCCTTCTCAATTTTTAGAGGAAATTCCTGCCTCTGAGGCAGTTTGGATTAAAAAGGAATCCGAGTTGGGGGCGTTTTCCGACAGAAGAGCCCCATCGTATTCTCGGGGCTATGAAAGGGATTCGGGGTATCGCGAGAGGCCAAGAAGAGAGCCCGTGCGAGATAGTTTCTTTGCTGTGCCTTCTAGTAAAAGGAAGGAAGCAGAGAACCCTTGGGGTCTAAAGAAAGGCGACAGAGTGAGACACCGTAAGTTTGGCGACGGAACTGTCATTAGCTTAGCGAATGCTATGAGTCAAGAGACTGCAACCGCTTGGGTTCAATTCCCCTGTGGCAAGAAGGAACTCATGCTTTGCTTTGCAAAACTCGAGAAGATTTCCTAGAGCTCTTTTATTGCAGAAAAAGAGATTGCTTTCTTGTGCGTGTTTTCTTTATTAGAAAGATAGAGCAAATCAATTGAAATCTTAAGTATAATAGCCTTAATAAATGAAATGGAGGATACGATGTCCGAAGAAAAATCTACGATTTCTTTGAAAGATAGTGAGCGCCAACCCTGTGAGGTATGGACGCGTGTCATGGGCTATCACAGACCAGTGTCGCACTTTAATCTTGGCAAAAAGGGAGAATTTGCCGAACGAAAATATTTCGTGGAAAGTAAATGTGGTCTCGAAAAGACAAGTAAGCAATAACCATTAACTTTTTGGAAATAGGGAGAACTTTAAATGAAACCTCTAAAGGGAACGCAGACAGAAAAGAACCTGGCGACAGCTTTCGCAGGCGAGTCCCAGGCGCGTAATAAGTACACATTCTTCGCTGGTGTTGCTCGCCGGGAAGGTTTTCAGCAGATTGCAGCGATCTTTGAAGAAACCGCTGCTAACGAAAAAGAACACGCCTCAATTTGGTTTAAGGCTTTGGGCGGTGTCGGTACGACAGCAGAAAACCTCAAGGCAGCTGCCGAAGGGGAAAACTACGAATGGACCGATATGTATGACGGGTTTGCTAAGACCGCAGACGAAGAAGGGTTCCCAGAGCTTGCAGCACGTTTCCGTGCAGTAGGCGCTATTGAGAAGGCCCACGAAGAACGTTATTTGAAACTTTTGAGTAATGTTCAGATGCAGCAGGTCTTCGAGAAGTCTGAAGAAGTGATGTGGCAGTGCCGTGAATGCGGTCACTTGGTTATCGGTAAGAAGGCACCTTTGGTTTGCCCAGTCTGTGGCCACGCTCAAGCCTGGCAACAGATTCGCGCTGAGAACTACTAAAAGAGAAATTCTCGCGTATAGTCAATTGATGTTGCAATAAAAAACGGAGGCTTGTGCCTCCGTTTTTTATTTCGCCAAAACTGCTGGACGTCCGAGGTGGACGCTCTGAATCATTCGAGAGAGAACTCCAAGTGATTTAGTGCGCGGCTCGATCGTGGCGTCCTTCACCGCCACGTTCTTTTTTGTCGCGCTCACCTTGGTTTTCGGCTCTTCGATTAAACTCAAAAGAACACACATAAAAACCTT
>CAZHBC010000043.1:0-6186 GCA_964530715.1 uncultured Sutterella sp.
AGCGTTGCAAGAGGCCCTCTTTGGGAAGAGGGAATGGATTTTGGTCACTCCACAGGACACGGTGTTGGGTTCTTTCTCTGTGTGCATGAAGCGCCTCTAGCGATTTCTCCTAGGGCAAACTCTGAAGAGGCGGCCCGCCTACAACCTGGCGTCGTCGTCTCCGATGAACCAGGCGTCTATCGCACAGGCAAGTGGGGGATTCGCATTGAAAACCTCATCACCCCTATTCCAAGTGAAAAACAGGGTTTTCTTGAATTCGAGCCTTTAAGTCTCTTCCCCTACGATAGGTCTCTTATCGATTTATCGATGCTTAGTCCCAAGGAAAGAGCTTGGATTGACGGCTATCACGCCTACGTTTTAGAAAGACTTAAAAATTCTCTTGAGGGCCCTGTGCTTAATTGGCTTGAAAGAGCAACCGCTCCTCTCTAGATTGCAACGCTAGCAAGTGCAAATAGTTCTTTCGGAAAACTTTAAAAAACAAAGTAGAAGTTAAAGAATGTACAATTTGTTACATTCTTTAACGGAGTTTTCTCTCGGAATTTCTATTGCGTAAGCTGCTCGCGTAGTAGTTTTCCGTAGGGTTTCTTTTTTCTCTACTAGCGAGAGCGTCATGCGATTTACAAAATCTGCCGTCAGACTGACTGCGCTTTTTCTTTCTGGAATTCTTCTACTCGGTAGTCAAAGCGGCTGTGGCGACTCGAACAAAGGCACTTCTTCCCAAAAAACACTCACCGTACATGCGATTAAAGCGAAAGCCACCGACGAGTTACTTTGGGTTGAAACTCTCGGACAGGTTGAAGGCGCAAAGGAAGTAGAAATCCGAGCGCAAGTCTCTGGAACGCTTGAAAAGATTACCTATAAAGAAGGTGAGGAAGTTAAAGAAGGACAAACGCTTTTTATCCTCGATGACGCCCCCTATGCGGCAGCGCTAAGAACAGCAAAGGCAGGAGCGGCAGAGGCCCGAGCCACACTAGAGAAAGCAGAGCTTGACGCAAAACGCTACGAGGGTCTTTATAAAGCGAATGCCGCAAGTAAAAAGCAACGCGATGACGCCGTTAGTGCAAAGAAGATTGCCCGCGCGCAGCTCTCTCAAGCCCTTGCAAAAGTCTCCGACGCACAAGTGGATATGGATCGCACGCGTGTGAAAGCCACAAGCGATGGCGTTGCAAGTCGCTCGGAAGTTAACCTTGGTGCTCTAGTGAGTGCAACGACAACGCGTCTTGCCACCCTGACGCAACCCGATAAATTGCGCGTCAAATTCCAGCTTTCAGAAAGAGACTTCGCAGGACGTAACGTAGGGCTTACAAACACCGTTCGGCTCTACGACGCAACCCGTAAAGAGATTGCTGCGACTCTTGATTATGTTTCGCGTCAGATTGACGTTGCAACATCGACTCGCGCTCTTAGAGCCACTATTGCGAGTGGCTCAGGCCTCGTCCCAGGTCAACTCGTTTCCGTACAGCTTGCTATCGACACATTAAAGGGCGTCTTCCGCATCCCACAACGCGGCGTGCAACAACTTCCCGATGGTTCCTATCAGGTCTTTATAGCCGTTGACGGTAAGGTTCACCCTGTCTCTGTCAAAGTGGGTCCTTGGAAAGACACGGACTGGATTATTCTCTCAGGGCTTAAGGAGGGAGACGCCGTAATCGTCGATCAGTTGCAAAGACTCCGTGAAGGGACAGCTGTTAGCGTAGAAGAAGCCCCAGTGAGTAAGGCTCCATAGGTGCGAGAAGACCATGCTTAGTCAATTTTGCATACGCCGCCCCATCTTCGCCTCGGTACTCTCAATCCTGATTGTCCTAGCGGGCATCATCGCTTTTCGGGTTCTTCCCATTGCCCAGTACCCAAACATTGCACCTCCCGCTGTGACAGTCTCTACCTCGTGGGAAGGCGCAAACGCCACGGTACTCGCTAGAACGGTCGCAGCCCCCATCGAAGATCAACTCTCAGGCATTCAGGGACTCCTTTACTACAACACAAGTATTCGCTCGAACGGCAATGTGCGCATCTCCTGCATTTTTGACGTCGGCACAGACCCCAATGATGCGGTTCTTGAAATCAATAACCGCGTAAGAACCGTCGAGAAACGACTCCCGAAGAAAATTCAGCAAGATGGTATCAGCGTACGTAAACACGATGAAGAAACGCTACTAATCGTTGCTTACACGTCTCCGGATAAATCCATGAGCCGTGTGGACATGGCTGACTACGCCCTCTTAAACGTTGTCGACCAGATGCGTCGCCTTCCTGGCATTGGCGATGTGAGTGTCTTCGGTAACGCACAGGGTGCAATGCGCATTTGGCTTAATCCACAACGCATGGCTAAATTTGGTATCACACCAGACGATATCGATTCGGCAATCAACGACAAAAACTACGAAAGAGGCGCGGGACGTATCGGTGTTGCTCCCACAACAGAAGAGCAACAACTCTTTTACACCACCCGCACAAAGGGACAACTCCTTACCCCGGAGGAATTTGGCGCAATTATTTTGAAAGCGGATTCTGAAAATCGCCTCGTGCGCCTTAGAGACGTTGCGACCATTGAACTCGGTAACCGCAGTTACGAAATGGTCAATCTCTTTAACGGAGAACCTTCGATTACGCTTGCCGTGTTCTTACAGACAGGGGCAAACGCCGTTGCCGCCGCAAAGGCCGCTAAGGATGAACTAGAAAGACTTTCTCGCTTTTATCCCAAGGGAAAGATTACCCACACCATTACGGACGACACAACAATCTTCGTTAACGCTTCATTGCACGAAGTCTTTAAGACGCTTTTAGAAGCAGGCGTGCTCGTTCTCGTAGTGATTTTCCTTTTCCTACAGAACTGGCGAGCAACGCTCATCCCGATGCTCTCGGTACCCGTCTCACTTATTGGCACAATGGCGGGTCTCTGGGCCTTTAACTTCTCGCTAAATACGCTAACGCTTTTCGCCATGACGCTTGTCATCGGTATCGTGGTCGATGATGCGATTGTCGTCTTGGAGAACGTCTCGCGCCTTATCGCAAATGGGTTGAGCCCACGAGAGGCTGCAAAGAAGGCGATGAAGGAAGTCTCGGGAGCTCTCGTTGCCATTATTCTTGTACTTTCCTCGGTTTTTATCCCTGTGGCTTTCTTAGGCGGTATGGCTGGAGAACTCTACCGTCAATTCTCCGTCACTGTTGCTGTCGCCGTGTGCCTTTCTGGCTTTGTGGCTTTGACATTGACACCTGCACTCTGCGCAATCATGCTCACAGGGAAAAAGCCAGCGAAGAATCCTGTCTTTGATGCGGTAAATCGGCTTTTAAAGAAAACTGGTTCCCTATATCTACGCTCAGTTGAATACTTCCTAGACCACACAAAGACAGCGCTTGCCGTTTTCTGCGCCGTTTGTGCTTCGGTTTACTTCCTCATGATTTCTACGCCAACGACCTTCGTTCCCGTGGAAGACCAGGGCATTCTTCGTATGTCCTTTACGCTGCCTTCGAGCGCTTCCTTTAACCGAACAGAAAAGGAAGTGGACAAGATGCGTCGCCTTATCGAAGAAAAACTCGATGGCGTGGAAAGCGTCCTTGCCATGGTTGGTAACGATCAACAGAGTAACGACGTTCGCGCCTCGGCTGCAACGTTCATTTTGAAATTAAAGGATTGGAGTGAACGTGAGAAGACTGCTTTCCAACTGCGCCGCGAATTGCAAAAGTTGGGAGACACTTCGACAGAAGCCATTGCCGTGGCTTCGCAGCCAAACCCCATCCGTGGTCTAGGACGCTCAAGCGGCTTTAATGGCTACATCCAAGCGCGTGGAACGGACGATCCGACACTACTACAAGCCGTCGCAGATGACTTTATCGCGGCCCTTAAAGAAAGGCCAGAACTCACTGGTCTTCGTCACATGATGCGTGCTAGTGCCCCTGTAATCCAGGTCGATGTTGATGAAGAAAAGGCGATGCGCTTAAAGGTGACAACGACGGAAATCTTCTCGACACTACAGAGTTTCTTCTCTGGCGATTACATCAATGACTTTACCCGTAACGGTAAGGTGCGTCGCGTCATCATGCAAGCCGATCCCCAGTACCGCATGAGTCCAGAAGATCTCGGACGATGCTGGGTTCGAAGTTCCGATGGGAACATGATCCCCTTGGGTTCTCTCATCACAACAAAACGCATCTCGGGAGCCGAAAGTCTCACGCGTAATAACGGTTATCTCGCGGCAATGTTCTCGGGTTCCGCGGTTGAAGGCGTAAGTTCAGGAGAGGCCGTGGCACTTGTTGAAGAAATGGCAGAAAAACTACTTCCTGAAGGCTATGCCATCTCTTGGACGGGACAGGCTTGGCACGAGAAACGTATCGGAGGGTCTTCTAAGACTGCCTTTGGCTTTGGTATCGTCATTGTCTTCTTACTGCTCGCTGCTCTCTATGAGCGGTGGTCTTTACCGATAGCAGTGATTATGTCTGTTCCCTTCGCTGTCTTAGGGGCGGTGGTTGCGCTACAGATTAGAGCAACACCGATTGATATCTATTTCCAAATCGGTCTTCTTGTCCTCATTGGACTCTCAGCGAAGAACGCAATTCTCATTGTGGAATTCGCAAGTGCCAAGATGCACGAAGGGATGAACGCGCGCGAGGCTGCGCTTGCGGGTGCGTCGCTACGCTTAAGACCGATTCTTATGACATCTTTAGCTTTCGTCCTTGGCGTACTTCCTCTTGTCTTTAGCTCAGGCGCTGGCGCTATGGCACGCCGCTCCATGGGAACGGGTGTCTGTGGAGGCATGATCGCAGCAACGTTTATTGCAACGATTTTTGTCCCCGTTTTCTTCACTTGGTTCGCTAGAACTCGGAAAACGGAAGAAACTGAAGAGGATTCTGAAGAATCCTGAAAGAAAAAGTTCTCAAAAAAATGAGAATAAAAACTCTGATTTTTCAGGCCTTACGGGAAAAAGAAAGTCTCGTAAGGCCTTTTCTTTGAAATTCCCCTATACGTTCACTCGCGTCTTGCCCTAAAATAGGTTTGTAAACCTCAACTTCGGAGACCGTCATGTATAAGAGTTTTCTGGTACCGACCGATGGTTCGAACCTCTCGCTTGCCGCCGTTAAGGGCGCCGCGTCTTTTGCAAAGACGCTCGGGGCAAAAATCACCCTTTTGACTGTCATTGAGCCGTATAACTATGCGGCCGTCAACGAATACCGTCCGGAATCTATAGACGACTACGATGAACGCATGCTTGCGCTCGCGCAGGATCGCCTCATGGAAGCCCGCGGGATTGTTGAGGAATTTGATGTGCCCGTCGAAACGATGGCAACGAAGAACTTCTCGCCTGCGGAAGCTATTATCTCCACAGCGGATAACAAGGGTTGCGACTGCATCTTCATGGCAAGCCACGGTCGCAAAGGCTTAGCTGCGCTCATTCTTGGTAGTGAAACGCAGCGCGTCCTTGCCTATTCGAAGAAACCCGTCATCGTTTATCGTTAAACTACTGCTTCTTTTTCCGGTCGTCCCCCGTAAAAGACGGGGGCGTCCCTCGTTACATTTGGAGAAACAATGTCTGAGCTTGACTCAATTAATGCCGAGATGGATGCGGCTAACCTATATTCTGAAGAAATTCTCACCGACCGTAAGATGGGAACCATCCGCATCCTCACCCCCGTGCTCGCTAGCGGTGCTGCGGACCCGACAAGAAAGGCAATTTATTCTGGCGAAGTGCAAATCATGACGCAGATGGGCCCACTGCCGATTACCTTTGAAATCGACGCTAATAGTGTTGAAGAAGCCGTTGCGAAGTATGGGGAAGCCGCTAAGGAAGGCGTAAGAAAAACCATCGAACGCATCCAAGAGATGCGCCGCGAAGCCGCAACAAAGATTGTGACCCCAGGGACTCCTGGCTTTGGTGTTCCTCCAACACAGGGCGGTTCTCCAATTCAGATGCCCTAGTAAGCTATAAACATTGGGAAAGCCCTTTTGCAAAAGAAGCGAAGGGCTTTTTTCTTGTGTCTTTGCAAATAAAGAAGAATTCCCTCCTCTCTCGTTTAAAATCCCATCACATCCAATTTTTTCCTTTTTCGCGAGATTGCTATGACTGAACTTTCAACCTTAACTGCTATTAGTCCCCTTGATGGACGCTATGCGAATAAATGTGACGCTCTGCGTGAAATCTTTTCTGAATACGCTTTTATGCGTGCCCGCGTGAAGGTCGAAGTTGAGTGGCT
>CAZHBC010000043.1:6286-8609 GCA_964530715.1 uncultured Sutterella sp.
GGTTGCACGAGTGAAGATATCAACAACACCAGTTACGCCCTGATGCTAACCGATGGCCGCAAGGCTCTCGTAGAAAAACTCAAGGGAATTCTTGAAACGCTCCGAGAAAACGCCCACCGTTGGGCCGCAGTCCCCATGCTTTCTCGTACGCATGGTCAGACAGCCTCTCCCACCACAGTCGGAAAAGAGTTTGCCGTATTTGCAGTGCGTCTTACGCGCGCGATTGAAGCGATTGAATCTGTCAAAATTTTGGCGAAAATGAATGGTGCTGTCGGTAACTTCAATGCGCACTTAGTTGCTTATCCAGATTTTGATTGGGAAGCCTTTGCACGCAGTGTCGTTGAGGGACGTCTTGGTCTTCACTTTAATACGCACACCACCCAGATTGAGTCGCATGACTATATGGCTGAAATCTTTGATGCCATCGCCCTTTCTGACACCATCTTAATTGACCTTGCTCGCGATATTTGGGCTTACATCTCCTTGGGGTACTTCAAGCAGAAACTTCGTGCCGGAGAAGTGGGAAGCTCCACAATGCCGCATAAGGTTAACCCGATCGACTTTGAAAACGCCGAAGGAAATCTTGGCATTGCCACGGCTCTTCTTCGTCACTTCTCGGAGAAACTTCCGATTTCGCGTTGGCAGCGCGATTTGAGCGATTCGACAGTTCAGAGAAACTTAGGCGTTGCCTTCGGTTACGCCTTCACTGCCTACGCTTCCCTTGCTAAGGGTCTTGGGAAATTGGAACTTAACGAAGCGAAGGTTGCCGCAGATCTTGATGCCTCTTGGGAAGTGCTAGCCGAGGCTATCCAGACTGTCATGCGTCGCTACGCAATTGAAAAGCCCTATGAGAAACTTAAGGCACTCACCCGCGGCAAGGGACATATGACCCCAGATGTGATGCGAGAATTTATCCAAACGCTCGCAATCCCCGCAGATGCTAAGGAGAGACTTCTTAAGATGACGCCTGCTACCTACATCGGTAAAGCCGTTGAACTTGCAGAGCGCGCTTAAAAAGAAAAAACTTAGAAAGCTTTTTTCGGAAATTGATTACTTAAGGGAGGCTCCGTGTCTCGTCGAATTGCTCTTGTTGGCTCTCTTTGCCTCGCAACTGCTCTTATGAGTGCTTGTATTTCTCCTGCTAGTCGCCAGTACGGAATGGAATACGACACAAATCACTCACGTGCTTGGAACGTCGTGCGATTTTTTGGCTACGCACCGCTACCCGAGGATGTTGCGGCGCCCAAGGAATTTTTGACTGGCGGGAAGGCTAGGACATTCGAAGCGGCCCAAGTTATCTCTTCTGAGGCACATCCTGAGGCGGCGAAGCTAGTTGCGCCAGAAACAGACGGAGTCTTTACAACGAAGGGGCTCGTCGAACAGATGAGTAAAAGTTTCACGAAGTCAACAGAAGAAAACCAATTCTTCGGTTTTCTCGATGACCCAGAGATTCAAACCAACCCTCAGGCGCAAAAACGGATTGTCTCTATCCTAGCGAGATCTTTCTTTAACACACTGCGAAAGAGTTCTCCGAATCAGAAGTTCTACCTTGATCTCGTGAAAACCTCTGTAGATAACGACACGCTCACGACTTCCATGGCGGTTTTCTTGGAAGATGAATCTCTCGGATGCCGCTATGTGAGGGGTGCTGGAAACTCTGAACTTGTTGGAACCTGTGGCATTGTCTTTATCACAAAGATTCAAAGCGATGAGAAAAAAAGCCTGGTGCCATTTGTCCTTGGCGGATTGAAAGCAAAGAAAAAGGAAAGCAGACCTTCTGAGGTTGTTGCAAACCTTCTTGAAAGAGAAGATAGAGAAGGGTTCCGTTACGGAAGCCACGCCTTTGAAAAGGACAAAGCAACAAGCGGTATGCCTGCCTTCCGCTGGGATGGAAAGAAGTGGTGCAAGACAAACGAATTTGATCGCATCTTAGAGCCTGCCTTTAAGGAGCTTACGAAGACGTTGCCGCCCTTAACCTTTGTCTTCCATAAAAAGACTGAGATTTCCGATGGCGTCTTTGCCGCGCCCTACCTTGTTGAAGGAAACGGCTTTAACTTCTTCTTCACGCCAGGTAAAGGCGATGTTCCTGTTGGAAACATAGAAGACTACAACGAACCCTAAAAACTTTGCGCCGCTATTAAGCGGCGCAAATGTTTTTAGGTGGCTTTAAAGCCTTAGGCTTTGCTCTCTAGGAAAAGTAAAGCCCCATCTTTAAGTTCCACACGCACAGTGTCTCCAGGTGCATATTTCCCTTCGAGCAAATAGCGCGCAAGCGGATTCTCTAACTTCTCTTGCACCGCTCTCTTTAGAGGACGAGCCCCGT
>CAZHBC010000044.1:0-1580 GCA_964530715.1 uncultured Sutterella sp.
CCTCCGAATTCGCAATCTTTCTCATAGAGCGCGGGGTTTTCTCGGAGTGTCCGGTTGAGATCCGCGACAAGTTTCTGCACGCCTCTGTGGCTCTCGTACTGTAAGAGGCCCCAATCGAGCTCTCCTGCGTCATTCCACTCACGGCGTTGTGCAAATTCCCCTCCCATGAAAAGAAGTTTCTTCCCAGGGTAGGCCCACATAAAGCCATAGAAGGCTCTGAGGTTTGCAAACTTCTGCCAATCGTCTCCACTCATCTTTTCAAGGAGAGACCCCTTACCGTGCACAACCTCGTCGTGCGAGAGCGGCAAGATGAAGTTTTCCGAGTAGGCATAGAGCAACCCAAAGGTAAGTTGATCATGGTGCCAACGACGATAAACGGGATCCTCATGCATGTAACCTAAGACGTCATGCATCCAACCCATATTCCACTTGTAGTGGAAACCGAGGCCACCCATCGAAGGCGGACGAGAAACCATAGGCCATGCGGTGGACTCTTCTGCAAACGTTGCAACATTCGGCGCTACTTCGCCCAATGTCTCATTGACGCGACGCAAGAATGCGATGGATTCAAGATTCTCCCGGCCCCCATAGATATTGGGAACCCACTCGCCTTCTTTGCGGCTGTAGTCGCGATAGAGCATCGATGCGACAGCATCCACACGCAACCCATCGACCCCGTAGACCTCTGCCCAGAAAAGGGCATTCCCCACGAGATACTCAAGCACCTCACGACGACCGAGGTTATAGATGTAGGTGCCCCAATCCTTGTGTTCGCCTTCCATGGGATTAGCGTGCTCGTAAAGGGGCTCACCCACAAAACGCGCTAAGCCATGCTCATCCTTCGGAAAGTGCGCAGGAACCCAGTCGACAATCACTCCGATACCCGCTTCATGGCAGGCGTTAACGAAGTGAACAAAGCCCTCAGGGGCGCCAAAACGCGATGTCGGCGCATAAAGCCCCAAAGCCTGATAGCCCCAAGAACCATCAAAGGGGTGCTCAGAAACAGGTAACAACTCTACGTGTGTAAAGCCCATCTCTTTGACATAAGTCACAAGAGACTCTGCGAGTTCATCCCAGTTGTAGAAGAACCGTTCATTCGGGTGCCGCTTCCAACTTCCTAAGTGCACTTCATAGATACTCATGGGCTTTGTGAAGCCATTGACAGAATCGAGCTTCACGGGCTTTGGCGCCTTGGGAAGACTTGCAACGATAGAGGCTGTCCCCGGACGCATTTCCATACGGAAGGCGTAGGGGTCTGCCTTTAGCGGGAGACGGTCTCCAGCTGCAGAAATGATTTCATACTTGTAGCAATCGCCCTCTTGTGCGCTTGGGATGAAGATTTCCCAAACGCCTGAGTTATGACGCAACCGCATGGGGTTACGACGCCCATCCCAACTGTTGAAGTCGCCTACAACAGAAACACGTCTTGCACCAGGCGCCCAAACTGCAAAGAAAACACCCGCAACACCATCGATTGTCATCGGGTGCGCCCCAAACCAATTCCAAGGTCTTAAGTGTGTACCTTCAGAAAGAAGCCACAAATCCTCATCCGGGATTACCGTTGTAAAGCGGTAGGGGTC
>CAZHBC010000044.1:1680-8519 GCA_964530715.1 uncultured Sutterella sp.
TTCTTTTTCATAACTCCCCCTTTCTTATTATGAAGTGCAACCATTACTTTCTCAGATACTTTTCCATGTTCCACGTTCCGCAGGCATAGTCCCGAATCGTCCGATCTGAACTAAAGGGTCCCATTCCTGCAACGTTTAAGAGCGCGGTCTTAGCCCAAGCTAATCTATCCTGATAGAGAGCCTCAGCTTTCCCTTGCGCCTCAATGTAACTTGCGTAATCGGCAAGGAGCATGTAGTAGTCACCGTGATCGATAAGTGCTGAGAAGATATCGACGTAGCGGTCACGCTGTTCAGGAGAGAAGTAACCCGTGCGAATCATGTCAAGCACACGACGCAACCTTGCATCGTGCTCATAGATCCAGCGGGAGTTATAGCCTTCGCGACGAATCCTTTCAATCTGGCTTGCGGTATTGCCGAAGATAAACATATTCTCCGCACCGATGTTGTCACGCATCTCGATTGTGGCACCGTCTTCTGTGCCAATTGTGATTGCGCCATTTAGAGCAAGTTTCATATTGCCCGTACCAGAAGCTTCCGTACCTGCGGTGGAAATCTGCTCGGAGAGGTCTGCGGCAGGAATAATCACTTCAGCGCCAGAAACGCTGTAGTTAGGAACAAAGGCAACCTTTAAGCGCCCCTTAATCGCAGGGTCGTTATTAATCGTGCGAGCCACATCATTAATAAGACGAATGATGAGCTTAGCCATGTAGTAAGAGGAGGCAGCCTTCCCGGAGAAAAGGACGTTACGCGCTGGGTGCGGACGGCCATCCTTCATTTCGTTATAAAGCGTGATGACGTGCAGGACATTAAGGAGCTGTCTCTTATATTCGTGAATACGTTTCACTTGAACGTCTGTCAGGCTCGTGGGATTAAATTCCACACCCGTTGTCCGACGCACGTATTCGGCAAGACGGACCTTATTGGCTTCTTTTGCGGTAAGGAACTCTTTACAGAGCGTCTCCGCCTCAGGGCCCGCAAGGACATCACGAAGACCTGCGACCTTATCGAGGTTGTAACGCCAATCTGCGCCAACATACTTATCAAGCAGTGCGGCAAGCCCAGGGTTTGCCTGCGCCAACCAACGACGTTGCGTAATGCCGTTTGTCTTATTGTCAAAACGGTCTGGGAAAACACGAGCAAAACCAGCAAAGATTGTCTGAACCATTAAGTTCGAGTGCAACTTAGAAACGCCATTTACTTTGTGGCTTGCCACGATACTTAAGTGTGACATCCGAACGCGTTTGGTTTCCTCTGTGTAGTTACCATCATCAATAAGAGAGACACTACGCACAAGGTCAATGTCTCCTGGGAACTGCTCGCGGACTTTAGCCAAAAACTCAGCGTTAATCCGATAGATGATATCGAGGTGACGCGGTAAGAGGCTCTTCATAAGAGGCACTGGCCAGGTTTCCAAGGCCTCAGGCATCAAGGTGTGGTTTGTGTAGGAGAAAATCTTCTCACACTGTGCCCAAGCATCATTCCAACTCATCCCGTGTTCATCGACGAGAAGCCGCATCAATTCAGCAACAGAAATCGCTGGATGCGTATCGTTTAAGTGAATGGCAATCTTTTCAGAAAGATTATCCAGGCGACCATACTCTTCAAGGTGGTGCACCAAGATATCCTGCATTGAGGCGCTCACAAAGAGGTATTCCTGCTTTAGACGCAATTCACGGCCCTTCGGAGTGCTGTCATTCGGATAAAGAACCCAAGAGATGTTTTCAAATTGGTTCTTTAACCCAGAGGCACGGGCATAGTCCCCTGTATTAAAGGCATTCAAATCAATTTCTGTCGGAGCGAATGCCTTCCAAAGGCGCATCGTACTTACGCGATCTGTGCCGTGTCCTGGAATGACGAAGTCATAGGCGCGAGCCATCACTTCCGTGGCGTTTGTCCACTCGCAAGCATCTGCTCCACGAGATTCAAAAGAACCGCCGAAGCGGACCGTGTAATTTGTGTTAAGGCGCGGGAATTCCCAAACGGTGCCACCATCGACTAGCCACTGGTCGGGTCTTTCCACCTGGCAGCCATTAACAATGGACTGCGCAAACATGCCATATTCATAGCGCATGCCGTAGCCCCAACTTGGCAATTCAAGTGTTGCCATGGAATCCAAGAAACAGGCTGCAAGGCGCCCTAAACCGCCGTTACCGAGACCTGCGTCGTGTTCGCACTCAAGGAGATCCGTGAGGTTGCCGTACCCTTCTGCCTTTACAGCGTCCTCTGCGGCCTTACGTAGCCCAGTAGCAGAAAGAGCATTCGCTAGAGAGCGACCAATCAAATACTCCATCGACATGTAATAGATGCGACGCGCATGCTTTTTACGATCCTGCTCCTGCGTCTTAACCCAACGGGCGGAAAGACGCTTACGAACCGCCTGAGAAAGCGCTACATAGCGCTCAGTTTCGTTAGTTTTATCCTTCGGACGAGAAAGAACATCACGAAGAATTTCATTGATTTCATCGGCTAGAGCTGCGCCCGCGCTTTTGCGTTTACGAACCTGCTTCATATTCAGTAAAACCTCATTTTTAGCCTTCTTTAACGGAATAAATTGAAGGCTCTCAAAAATTTCGAGATATTGCCCGAATTTTACAAGCGTTTCAAGGGGTTCATACGCATGGACGGGTCGGAAGATAAGTAGGTTTCCCTAGAAAAGAGAACCCCATTTACAAAAAAAAACAGAATCGGCGCTTGGAATTCGGAAGACGTCCGCCTTAACAAACGAAATCGCGGAATCGCTAGGAGAGTTCCCCCTTTGATTTAGAACCCTCCTACAAAGGGGAAATGCATCTCATGTCTAGTCAACAACTAATTACGCGAAATCTGTTTTTAATCCGCAATTTTTTGGCAAAACGGACTAAATCCGTCGATTAAAAACGCATTTTGCGTTTTTAATCGACAATTCCCCGTGAAGTTTACGGAGAAAAAAACATTCTGCGGTCTTGCTTGAAAAAAACCGAGGCGATATCACACCTCGGCGGCTCGGGACCTATGGATAGAAAAATTATTAGAACAAATACATGCCCGCTGTGAAGATTGCGAGTGCTGCGCAAACAGGAATGAATGTACGTTTACAAATATCCATTGGATTAACTCCTGCGATACTAGCAATCACGATAACACCACCTGCAACAGGAGAAATCGTACGGCCTAGGCCTGCTGCAACTTGGGCCACAGCACCGAGTTGCACAACGGTCATACCAAAGTCAGCTGCATGCGGTGTGATGACTTCATTAAAAGCAAGAGCAGCCGCGTTACCAGATCCGCAGACTAAAGCCATAAGCCACGGGCCAACAACGGCAGAAGCCATTGCGATGGATTGAGAGCCCTTCATTGCATCAACGAGTGTTCCGGTAAGACCAATGGATTTCATGCCGGACGCAAACACTGCAGCGGCAGCGATTAGACAGGCCACATCGCAGAAGGCGTCACCGCAACCACGGCAGAACTTCTTAGAAATGTCGCCAGCCTTTAAGTGGTTGATAAGACCAATTACAAGTCCAACACCCGTACCAATTAACATGCAGCAAGGAACTGTAAAGACTTTGTTTGGTAGCCAGCCAATCTGTTTAGAAGCGATGACAAGTAAGAAAAGCGGGAGAATTGGGACAAGTGCGTAAAGATAATTAATTTTTAATTCTTCGGTTTTTTCGTCTGTCGCGGATGCTTTTGCCTCCGTCTGGCTTCCAACACCTTCTTTCATAAAGACGGCAAGGATTGCTAGAAGAATTGCGCTCACAATGGCACCTGCGAGAGCGGGCATGAATTCAGCCATAATGACAACCATTGCATCAGGCGAAGAAATCTCGCCAGCCTTGTAAGCGATATCTGCCACCTGGGGGTTAAACATCAAACCAGGACTTGCCACCGAACCCCATGTACCGAGAAACACAGCGGCGGCCGCCATAACAGGACGAACTTTTAGGGCAATCAAAGCGGGGATGAGTAAAACGCCAACAGCAGCAGCGATGCCAACAGCAGAGGGTAAGACAATATTGAGGAACCACGTGATAATAACGGCACCGGGAATAACAAGCAACGGGACTTTTGATAATGGTCGTACGAGCGCATTGACGAGATGGTCAGCGCATTTTGTATAACTCATGACGTAACCAAACCCCATTACGGTTGTATATGTTGGTACAAGACCGCCGTTGACAAATTGTTTAACGAAAGCATTGACAGCATCGGATAATCCAACACTTGATCCTCCAAAGGTAACACCGATTAAGGTCATTGCAACGCCCGAGAGAAACAAAACTAGACGCGCTTCGTAATTTTTATAGATTAGCCAAAATGTCAATAAGACAAGTGCGATTCCAATATAAAGCATGATTGTTTTCCTTTTGTGGTTTTATTGATTAAAGCGTTTGAGCCGGTAATCAAAGATGGCATCCATATCAACGACATAGGAGCCGAGGCCAGCATTTATGGCAGCTTCTTTGCCTTCTTTTGTTGTAATGAGGGTGCCGCCATTGCCGATAATTTTCTTATTGAGAAGAACGGGGCTACCCATAACAAAGGAGTGGACAGGCACTTGAGCGTTGTAATCGATAATTGTGATATCGGCGTCGGCGCCTGTTGAAAAATGTCCTTTTGTTTTTAGTCCCATGAGTTGAGCTGCAGCCCAACTTGATTTCAAAACAAACTCTTCGATTGTCATTGCTCCAAATTTCACAAGAGACAAACCGTTTTGGATAATGACGTTTCTGGGAATGCCACCACCGTCAGTACAGAAACTGTCGATTAAGTAATGATTGTTCTTTCTTTTCTTTGTTGCGAAATAAAAAGAAGAAAGAGAAGGGTTCACATAAAAACTAATTGGGGTATCTGTTTTATGAGACTCCCAAATTGAAACACCTTCGTCAATCTCAGCGAGCTCTGTAAGACCATTTTCTGTTTTATGTGCTCTCGCAAAGCCATCGTTAAGTGCAGCACGTAGTCCATCCTCGTCGATGCTATAACCTCTAAGTGCAAGGCAGTTCTTTGTGACGTTACTTTCAGGAATTTTGTTAATACATTTTCCGGAACAAGCATTAATCGGTGAAAGATAACTTTCTGTGTCGATTTCAGGATGCATTTCAAGTAAAGAAACAGCCTCTGAAATTTCATCTTCTAGATTCTTAATTGCGCCGCGGCAGTATGCATTGATGTGACAGAGATGAAATGGTGTTCCGTTAGCTAATTCAATAACTTCACGCATACCATCGATATTAGATCCATGTTTGAGAGAGCCTGCGTGAACGGCAAGCCATATGTGCTGTTTATTTGCGTATCGTAGGAGCCCTTCTTCGGCCTCGGATGTTATGGGGTAGTGACCGCCAAGTAGCTTTATTCCGAAGGCACCGCGTTTTAAAGCGTCAAGAGCAACTCTTTCGATGTCTTGAACGGAAGGATTGTTACTTGGAAGATTTTCTCCCGCGCGTAAGTACTCAAGGCATGCAATGTTTAGTCCTGTGCCATTTTCCCGCATGTATTTTTTTACGCACTCCAGAGGGCCTGCCATTTCCATAGCTGTTGTAACACCAGCAGCTGCAAGCATACGAAAACTTAAAGGTCCGGCAAGCCAAGAAGAGGCGTGCATGTGGCTATCGATAATTCCAGGAACAACAAGTAAGCCGCTCGCATTGATTTCTTGAGTTGCCGACTCATTTGTTCGGCCAACATTAGTGATTTTTCCATCTTTGATTGAAATGTCGGTAACGGTGTTGAGGTGGTTTTTGTAGTCAACAACGCGACCATTTCGGATGATGAGATCTAACATAATTTCTTTGATTTCTGGTGTAGAGATTGATTTATCTCTTGATCTTTATGGGGAATCGAATGATTTTTTTAAGCGCGAGAGATTTTAGAAATGGGGTACCTATTTGACAAATATTATTTATGTTGATGATAATTAATCAAAATATTAACGATTCGAGGATTTATGAATACCATTCTCAAGCATTTGGAAGCCATCCTAGAGACGGGATCAGTGGCAGCTGCAGGGCGTCGTCTCTTCCTTTCTCAGCCAGCATTAAGCCAATACATTAAACGCGTGGAAAATGACTACGGGATTGCCATTTTTGACCGTTCACAAACACCCTGGCAACTAACGCCTGAAGGAGAGAAGTTACTCGAATCGCAAAGACAAATTGAACGCATTGACCGCGAATGTAGACAATATTTTTCTGATCGCCGAGGGTTTAAAACAGGAGAGGTTCGTATCGGGTCAACCGCTTATCGAACCGGAACAATTCTTAATCCGGTTCTTAGTGCTTTTAAGAATGATTATCCCGATGTTATGGTCAAAATTGAAGAGGGTACAACTAGCCAAATAGCAGATCTTGCGGCGACAGGAAAGGTCGATTGTGCTTTCGTCATTACTGCGATGGCACCACAGGCACTAGAGACTTATCCAATTTACTCAGAAAAAGTTTTAGTTGGTCTCCCCGCACAACACCCCTATGTGAAAGCACATCCTTCACGACAAAACGGAAGATTTCCTAAGATTGATTTTTCTGCTCTTGATGGCACGCCTTTTATCATCATGCAGTACGGACAGATTTTCCAAAAATACTATCTACAGCTTTGTGAGAAATATCACGTTAATCTTCCCATCGCGCTTGTGACACAATCGATTCTCACAGTTCCTGCTTTAATTTCCACGGGTGTTGGTGGCGCTCTGATTCCCTCCACGATTGCGCAAGATTGCTATGCGAAAAATGTGTCTCTCTATTCATTAGGAGATTCTCTTCCTGAAAACAAAGTTTCTCTTGCTTGGAAACGTGGACGATATCTATCTCACGCGGCTCGTGCTTTTATCGATACGGCAAAGAAAGTACTCAAGCAAAAAACGG
>CAZHBC010000045.1:0-8486 GCA_964530715.1 uncultured Sutterella sp.
GAGAAATCGTCGAGAAAGCTCTCACTAACCACTAGAGGACTCTGTCATGCAACGACAAACGCTCCATACATACCTTGATAACGAAATTGCTGAGTTTGGTCTCGACCCTAAGCTCTCGCAACTGATTATCAATATCTCGGAAACCTGCAAAGAGATTAGCTTCGAGGTCGCCTGCGGCGACGTCGCTGGCGTTCTTGGCGTTGCAGGGTCAACTAACGTTCAGGGTGAAGTACAGAAACAGCTCGACGTCATCTGTAACGACCTGATGGTTAAGGGATGCATCCGCTCAGGTTGCGTCTGCGGCTTAGCAAGCGAGGAAATGGAAACTAGTCTTTCCGTTCCTGCCTACCTTCCCGTCGGTCCCTACCTCGTTACATTCGACCCACTAGATGGATCGAGCAACATCGACATTAACATTTCGATTAGTACGCTCTTTTCGATTCTCCCGAGCCCACACGGAGCCTCGCACGACATTTCCGATATCGACTTCCTGCAGCCTGGCATTAATCAGGTTGCCGCTGGTTACGTTGTCTACGGCCCTCAGACTACGATGGCGCTTACCTTGGGGCGCGGCGTTGTGATGTTTACGCTAGACCCTGCGTCGAATCACTTCATCTACACGAAGACAGAAGCCGTTGTTCCGCGCGATGCGCACGAATTTGCCATTAACTGCTCGAACGTACGTCACTGGGAAGAACCCGTGCAGCGTTACATCAAAGAACTTGTCGAAGGAACAACGGGCCCACGCGGCAAGGACTTCAATATGCGTTGGATTGCCTCCATGGGCGCAGAAGTGCACCGCATCCTCTCTCGAGGCGGTATCTTCATGTATCCGTGGGATCGCCGTATGACAGATCGCGCTGGGAAGTTACGCTTAATGTATGAAGCGAATCCAATGGGATTCTTAATCGAACAGGCAGGCGGTGCCTGCACCGATGGTCGGCAGCGTATTATGGAAATTCAGCCTGAGAAATTGCATCAGCGCGTCCCCGTCTTCTTGGGTGCGGCTGACGAAGTCGAACGCGTTACGCGTTACATGCTAGAAGCAGACGAAAAAGCAAATCAGGAAGCTAGCGAATAAACCCAACTTCCTGACTAATTCTTACAAAACCCCGAGAGCTACTTTGTTTCTTGGGGTTTTTCTTCTTTAGTAGCGGGCTCAGCGGGCTTCTCTTCTGCCTTAGGGGTAGAAGCCGTTTCTTTCACATCAGGCGCTTTGCTTCCAAAGAGGCCAAAGAAACGGGGCTTAGCGGGTTCTGGCTTAGGCTCTTCTGCTGCGGGAAGTGTGATGCCGTTTGTTTCTGCAATCTTCACCATCTTCGCATCCAAAAGTGCCAATTGCGACTTAAGCGCTGCCACATCAGCCGAGAGAGTCTCTAGGCTCTTTGTCGTTTTCTCCGTGCTAGCCGTCACAGAGGCGGTGAGCTTGCCACTTAATTCCGTGAATTCTTGCGTAAGCGTCTTCGTAGAATTCTGAATGCGGGACTGTTCAGCGTTTTCTGCTAACTGCTTATTGGTTCTTGCTTCCTTGTAAGCCTTGCGGATATCCACAAGAACGGCGGCCTGTTGCATGAAAGACCAAAGGAAGCAGGCGATGAGGAGAACGCCAAGAACACCAAGAAGAATGAGGCCTAGAGGGGCATTTACTTCTTTAAAGAGGAAATTAACGGGTACCGGGGCAATGATGCCAGTCCAGTTTACTGCAACAAAGACTGCACCCAGGATACACAAAAGCAAAACGACAACAGTACGAATCGACATCTGTTCACCTAAAAAGATAGGTTAAAAATAAGTTTTCGTCCGTCAGTCTAGTTTGATGTGAGAAAAAACTCAAAAGAAATTTCTGATTCCCTTCACCTAAGAGGATATTTTTCTTCGCTTTTTTGTAAAAGAAGGTGTCTTCTCTTCATTTAGAAAGTGGATTCTCCCCTTGCTCGCTATAATTCCGATTCAACCGCAAGGGTGCCTTTATCGGTTGGGGGCCCTCGGCCACATCCTGTCGCAACCGTAATATTGAGGCCCTCTCATGAGAAATGATCCGCGTTTTCCCAATCTGCACATCGTTGACCACCCGTTGATTCAGCACAAGCTCTCTATCATGCGTCAGAAAGAGACGAGTACAAACGTCTTCCGTCAACTTTTGAAAGAAATCACAGTCCTGATGGGCTATGAAGTCACCCGTGACCTCCCGCTTTCGAGCCGTTCGATTGAAACGCCGATTACGGAAATGGAAGCTCCCACCCTCGCTGGCAAGAAACAAGTCATCGTCCCGATTCTTCGCGCTGGCCTCGGAATGAGCGATGGACTTTTGGAGTTGATGCCCTCTGCTCGCGTTGGCCACATCGGTATGTACCGCGATGAAAACAAGCGCCCCGTCGAATATTTGGTTCGTTTGCCGAACGTAACCGATCGTCTCTTCTTTATCTGCGATCCGATGTTAGCTACTGGCTACTCGGCTTGCCACGCCGTTGAAGTGCTCCTGAAGAGAGGCGTGAGCGTTGAATCGATTAAATTCATCGCGCTCGTTGCCGCGCCCGAAGGTGTGAAACTCATGCTTGAGCGTCATCCGAAGATTGAAATCTGGGTTGCCGCACTCGATGAACGCTTGAATGAAAACGCTTACATCGTTCCTGGCTTGGGCGATGCTGGTGACCGTCTCTTCGGCACGAAGTAATCTAAATTAGGCCATTACCTAAGAGAAGCCTTCCCAACGATTCGGGAGGGCTTTTTTATTTTCAGCGAATTTAAGGGTACTTACTAGTAATAACCTAGATTGTTCCATTTAACGGTACAAATAAGCGTTTTTTGTGTTGTTTTTCGGAAAGAAACGCTTTGAGATTTGACATTAATCAAATTACAAACCCCGAAAGAGAGCATCATTCGCTCATACCTAGGGAGCAAGGTGCTTCCTAGACTGTTTTTCCCTGTAATCAAAGGAAACTATCATGACAACTCAAAAAGAATTGCGTGCGCATACGCCCACCGGACCGGAATTGATTGCTGGCGTGACGCTCAAAGACGCAAAGCGTGCGAGCAAGTGGCCTGCCTACTGTGACGCAACGCAGTCCATCACTGGCCTTATTCTCGGCCTCTTCCTTTTCTGCCACATGGCCTTCACCAGCTCCATTCAGATTGGTAAGGACACATTCTGGAATCTGATTCAGATTTCTGGCGGCACACCGATTTTTGGTCACGAACAGCTTTGGCTGCACGTGCTCTTCGTTGGCTTTATCACATTGTGCGTTATTCTTCACGCTCTCTGCGCTCTTCGTCGTTTCCCGACGTCCTACAAGCAGTGCCGTGACGTCAATGCACACATCACGATGTTGCATCACACGGATTCGAGCCTGTGGCGTATTCAGATTGTCACGGCCGTTATCCTCACAGCCCTCGTTTTCCCGCACTTGATGGGTATGCTCTTTGACCCGGCAAGTCTCGATCCGAACCTTTCGTCCGCTCACACCTATCACATGGGTCTCGTTTGGACGTTGATCTTCCTCGTTGTCACAGAATTGCACGGCATGATTGGTTTGTATCGCCTTGCTGTTAAGTGGGACGTTGTCAAGGGTCGTTGCGAAGGTCTCCGCAAGGGTATGCTTATCGTTGCCGCCGCGTTGATTGTTTGCGGTACAGTGACTGCCTACACCTTCTACTCCAATGGTCAGGCTCTCGCAGAAAGCGGTCAGGCTTCTGTGCACTACACACCGACAAGTGTTTGGTCGATTAATAAGTAAGAAGCGTTTTTCTTACTAGAAGTTTTCTCAAAAACCCAGGCCGCGAGGCTTGGGTTTTTGTTTACGGGAAGTGAAGAAATTTCCCTGTAATGCTCTCTGGATTTGCGGCAATGTCTTCAGGTGCGCCTTCGGCAACGAGATTCCCTCCCGCATCTCCTCCTTCAGGCCCAAGGTCAATGACCCAATCCGCAGCAGAAATCACCTCTGGATTGTGTTCGATGACAACGACGGTATTTCCTGCTTGCACTAAAGAATCCAAAGCGCGCAAAAGGTACATCACATCTTCAAAATGAAGCCCCGTTGTAGGTTCATCCAAGATATAAAGCGTTCTTCCGGTTGCCTTACGAGAGAGTTCTTCGGCTAAACGCACCCGTTGCGCTTCGCCTCCTGAGAGTGTGTCTGCACGTTGTCCAAGACGGATGTAACCCAAGCCAATCTCTTCCATAAATTTAAGAGGTCTTTCAATCTCAGGGATACTTTGGAAAAAGAGAAGAGCCTCTGAAACCGTCATCTCTAGGACATCTGCAATCGATTTTCCTTTAAAGCGAGCATCCAGTGTTTCTCGATTAAATCTTGTTCCCTGACAAACAGGGCATCGCACACGTACAGGAGGAAGAAATCCCATCTCAATTTCCTTTTCCCCTTCTCCCTCACAGGCTTCGCACCTTCCCCCTGGTTTATTAAAGGAGAAGCGCCCTGCGTCATAGCCGCGCTCCCTTGCCACGGGAGTCTCAGAGAAAAGTTCTCGAATCGATGTTGCCACCCCCGTGTAGGTTGCAAGCGTCGCTCTCCCGGCCCGCCCCATTGCACTTTGATCAACGATGAGAACCTTATCGAAGTTCTCAACGCCCTGCATAAACGAAAAAGGCTGAGGCTTTTCCTTTGCGCGATAGAAACGACGTCGCAATTCTGCCGCGAGGGTTTCTAGCACTAGAGTAGTCTTTCCAGAGCCTGAAACACCGGTTACAACCGTAAGAGACCGTAGCGGGATTCTGCAAGTTACGCCCTTAAGATTTCTTCCCGTAGCCCCACGAATTGTGAGAGCACTTTTGGGATCAATTTTCCTTCTAGCCGCTTTACTAGTAACGCGTTTAACGCCTGCTAGATAAAGTCCTGTTAGAGAGGCAGGATTCCTTTTGATCTCCTCGGGCGTACCTTCTGCGATTACCTCACCGCCTTCGCTTCCTGCCTTCGGCCCCATATCGACAATCCAATCAGAAGCCGCAATAAAATCCGCATCATGTTCTACCGCGAGGACAGAATTCCCGGCCCGAACAAGTTCCCGCAGGATTTTCACTAGTCGGGCTGTATCTCTTGGGTGAAGCCCCACAGTCGGTTCATCAAGAACGTAGGTAACACCAGAAAGTCCTGACCCCAACTGACTTGCAAGACGAATTCTCTGCAACTCTCCACCAGAAAGCGTTGCAACAGGTCTTTCTAGAGCTAAGTACCCTAAACCCGACTCAATTAAGAACCCCAAGCGCTTATCGATTTCAGCAAGAGCCGTTTCCGAAACTGCAGCCGCTTTTGTATTGAGGTTAAGCGCCTTTAATCTTTGCCGCAGCTTCGTAAGCGTAAAACGCATGAAGTCAACAATATTTAACGATGCTTCCCCCTCTCCTAGGCGGACATTTAGCATGTCTTTTCTTATGCGAGATCCCTTACAGGCCGGGCACACTGAGCGACTCCGAAGGATTGTGAGCCCCGCCTTTACCGATTCACTTCTAGCACGCGACCATCTGCGACGAAGAGAAGGAATGACACCCTCGTAATTCACCTCTCTTGCAGCCTCTCCTTCGCCGTACATGACAGCTCTTTTAGCGGATTGCGGTAATGCATCCCAAGAGGTATCTACGGAAAATCCTGCCTTATTGGAAAGCCGCAAGAGTTCTGTAAAGGGTTCTACATTTCTCCCTGAAAGACCCAACACTGCTCCACTTCGCAACGAGAGACTTCCATCCTTAACTAAAAGCGCCTCATCAAAATCCTCAACGAAGCCCGTTCCCTCACACGCTGGACACGCACCAAGCGGATTATTAAAGGAAAACATCGCCGGCGTCGGCTCCTCAATAGAGTAACCACAGACAGGGCACCCATATTGCGTACTAAAACTTTTCTCCGCTCCAGATTCAAGGTTAAGTAGCGTGGCTTTACCCTGGGAGAGCTTTACCGCCGCCTCAAAGCTTTCAGCTAAACGCGGACGCGCCGCATCAGAAACACGAAGACGATCTACGACAACCTCAACCTTTTTGGCCTTTTCCAATTCAAGCTGGGCTGCCTCTTCTGCGGTGTAAATAGTTCCCTCGATGCGAAGTCTTACAAACCCAAGGCGACTCATTTCGCGACAAATCTTCTTGACATCTCCCTCGAGGGCTTGAGCAAGGGGCGCCAAGATAGCAATCTTTGTGTCTTTCTCTAGCGCAAGCGCTGCTGAGACCATATCAAAGATGGAATGTCTTTCAAGTTTTACGCCATGCTCGGGACAATAGGCCGCTCCCGCACGCGAAAAGAGTATGCGGGCATAGTCACTGATTTCAGAAACTGTTCCAACGGTGGAACGAGACCCCGCTTTCGACCTTACTTGAGAAATGGCAACCGTAGGTGTCAATCCTTCAATTGCTTCAACGTCGGGCTTAGATTGCGCCCCAAGGACAAGCCTTGCGTAAGCTGAGAGACTTTCTGCGTAGCGCCTCTGTCCTTCTGCATAAATCGTGTCAAAAGCAAGGGAACTTTTCCCCGAGCCAGAAGGCCCTGTGATAACAACGAGTTTGCCACGGGGGATTTCTACCGTGACATTTTTTAGATTGTGGGTTTTTGCCCCGATGACTCGAATTTTTGGCATGCCACTACAAAGAAATATCCATTGTTCTCAAGAGTTCATTTTTGTTGTCTCTGTGATCTTAGCAGAGCTCAGTCGGGAAGCCTTGCTTGGCGCAACGAATCGGCAGTCAGCTCAAGCGACAAAAAAGTTCCAGCCCTTTCTCAAGAAACTCTCTCAAAGAAGAAAGCCTTGATTTCGATAGTAATTCAATCGATTTTCTTTCAAATTTTCTTTTCGTCTCCCTCAAACCTCAAGGTTATACGAAAAGGGTGTATAAAATATGAGCGTTAGTGAGTCGAAGCGCGGTCAGAATAACGGCAAAGTTTGGCGTTTTTTGAATTGCATTTCGGCGGTTTTATTCGAAATTTTTGGTACAAGAGAATTACTATGGCTTCCGTTAACAAAGTCATCCTGATTGGTAACCTCGGTCGGGATCCTGAAACTCGTTACACCTCAGACGGCAATACCGCTATCTGCCACATTGTTATCGCCACAAGTCGGCGCTACAAAGATAGCCAAGGGCAGCCCCAAGAAGAAACCGAATGGCATCGCATCGTTTTCTTCGGTCGTCAAGCTGAAATTGCTCAGCAGTACTTGAAGAAGGGTAGCCCCGCCTACATCGAGGGACGTCTTCGCACCCGTAAATACACGGATAAAGAAGGTATCGAACGCTATCAGACGGAAATTATCTGCGAAACACTGCAGTTGCTCGGTTCACGCAATGGCCCCGGAGCCGCCCCTTCTTCGGACGGATTCGAGTCACCCCGCCGTGAAAGCCGTCCGCAGCCAGCAGCACGTCCTGCCGCTGCACCGGCACCGGCAGCTGCTCCTGCAAGCTCTGCTGTAGATAGCTTAGAAGAGGATGATGTTCCGTTCTAGAGGTTTCGTAACTCTCCGTAAGTTAAAGGAATCCCGGACTTCCCTAAGAAGAGGAAAGCCCGGGATTTTTCTCCCCTTAACAAATTTCTTTATTCGTGGCGAACCGCTTCAATCGGATCTAAACGTGCAGCACGCCGTGCTGGGAAGTATCCGAAAACAATACCTGTGAGAGCTGCAAACCCAAAGGAAAGTAAGTTAATTCCTGGGTAGAAAGCAAACGGCACGTTCATGATGCCCGCCAAAACCCAGGAGGCAATGGCAGCAATAACGATGCCAAGGATGCCACCCATACAGCCAAGCACAATTGACTCAATTAAAAACTGCAGAAGCACTTCTCTTTCTGTTGCACCAATAGCGAGTCTCACACCAATTTCTCGCGTACGTTCCGTAACGGAAACTAGCATGATGTTCATGATGCCGATGCCGCCCACGAGAAGGCTTACGGCGGCCACAGCTCCAAGCAGAGTCGTAAGCACCTGTGTTGTTGATGAGACAGTATCTGCAATTTCCGCGGTATCAAGAATCTGGAAATTGTCCGAATCCGTGCTCGACAAAGAGCGTCTTTCACGCATCAACTCTTTCAGAGAACTCTTAAGCATCTCGCGGTCACTATTGGGATCTACGCCCACAAGCAGTGTACTCACGCGATTGTTACCAACGAGGCGTCTTGCAACCGTGTTAAAGGGGAGGACAACGAGGTCATCCTTGTCGCCACCCATCGAGGCTGTGCCCTTTTCCGCCAAGAGTCCCACAATACGGCAAGAGAAATTCTTGATGCGAATCATCTTCCCGATGACATCGGCCCCTTCGCCAAAGAGTTCTTTACGAATCGTCTCACCGATGACACAGACAGCCGATCCTGCCTTTTCCTCAGCTGTCTCGAAGTAGCGACCTACAGCAAGATTACGGTTGTCGGTTGTAAAGTAGTCGTTTGTCGTTCCATAGACGGTCGTTGACCAGTTCTTTCCTTCTGCGACAACGACAGTAGACCGCGTTGTCTGAGGCGCAACAGAAGTGACACCACCAATCTGATTCTCGATGGCGCGAATATC
>CAZHBC010000046.1:0-8485 GCA_964530715.1 uncultured Sutterella sp.
ACCATATTGCCCTTTTCGTCAAAGCGCGGCATGGAGCCGTGCCCGTCAGAGGACATGGTAAGTAGTTTGGGATCGACCCCCGCTTCAATTGCTTCGGTAAATGCAAGGGAGGAATCTTCTCCAAAGCAGCAAGAAGCCCCTGTTGTGAAGTCAACGTAGCCACCCGCCTTAGCAAATTTCACCGCACCGTCAAAGACGTGGCGGGCTCTTGAACAGTGGGTCGGGCGGATATGCTTAATTGGGAAACCGCGGGCGACAATCTCCTGATACATATCAAATGCCCCCGGGATGTCGCCAGAATGAATGTGTAGGACGCCCACTTTTCCAGAAATCATCCCAGCAAGGCGGATATCTGCTAAGAGGTGCATGAGTTCATCAATTGTCGGGAAGGAACTTCTGTGGTCACCGATAGCGATTTTTACGCCAAGGCACTCGGGAACCATAAAGATGTCTTTCGCTACCGAGTCGCTCATCGTTGTCGGTGGATAGCGGTAATTACTCGTGTACATCCAAGTGTTTACGCCCTCTTCTGAGAGAGAGCGAACTTTTGCTAAAAGATTCTCAATTGAGCGAGAAATAAAGTCAGTTCCCGCTACTCCCACAACGTTTGTTGTTCCGCAAGCGACAAGTTCCGAGAGATTGAGTTCTGGGCAGCGTGACACGGGGCCGCCTTCGCCACCACCGCCTGTGACGTGAATGTGTTGATCGAAAAAGCCAGGTGTGAGAATCTTTCCTTTTGCATCAAGCGTTTCCATCTCAGGGAATTTCACATCGAGCGCTTTTCCGACCGCCAAGAAGCGTCCGTTTGCCATGAGAACGTCACAAACCCCCAGGTCATCTGGCGAATAAACATGGGCGTTACGAATGAGGGTTACTTGCGGCATTTTTGTTACTCCTTCTCATGGGTTTCTTTTGGGGCTTCACGCTTAAAAGAGAGTATAGCCCTCTAGGACTTTCCGAAAAAAATAATCCGACGCCAGCAGTACTCTACTGACGCCGGATATTCCGTTATGGAAAAACTCTCCTTATTTTTTTTAAGGTTTTTGCCTCTTTTTAGTTATTAAGTTTTTCGCGAATTGCATCGATGGAGACTGTCTTCTCCGCGACACGCCTATCCGTGTAGTGCGTGTGTAAGAGGTGGTGAGAAATCTCTGAGCAGGGCTCGCCCAAGAATTCCTTATAGACTGCTTTCACCTCAGGGTTGTTGTGGCTCTGACGCATCTTGCGATTCTTATCAATGGCGTAAATACCCGCAAGGCGCTTATCGGCTCGGGTGAGATATTCACCCTTGACGCGCGGTGTACCACCGCCGTCGATGCAGCCGCCGGGGCAGGCCATGATTTCGATGAAGTGATAGGGGCACGTGCCAGCCTTAATCTGGTCAACGACCTTCTGTGCGTTCGCAAGACCGTGCGCAACGGCAATGCGAATCTTTCCAGTCTCTCCGAGATCAAGAGTGGCTTCCTTAATCCACTCCATGCCACGAACGGGTTCAAGTTCAATTGGGCCCATCTCTTTACCCGTGAGGACAAAGTAGACCGTACGAACTGCCGCTTCCATCACGCCACCCGTGGCGCCGAAGATCACAGCCGCGCCCGTGTTTTCACTCATCACAGGTGAGTCAAATTCACTCTCAGGGGTCTTGGAGAGGTCAATGCCGTGCATCTTAAGGAGACGAGCAAATTCACGAACCGTAAGAACCAAGTCGGTATCAGGATTTCCGTTTTGCATCAACTCACGGCGAATCGCTTCGTCTTTCTTTGCCGTGCAGGGCATCACAGAGATAAAGCGAAGTTTCTTTGGATCTACGCCCTTCTTCTTAGCAAAGTAGGTCTTAGCAAGAGCGCCAAAGATTGCCTGTGGCGAGCGGGTTGTAGAAAGGTTCGGAATGACTTCAGGATTTACTTTTTCAACAAAGTTAATCCACCCCGGGCAGCAGCTTGTCATCATCGGTAGCGTTCCGCCATTCTTAATGCGACCTAAGAGCTCTGTGCCCTCTTCCATAATCGTAACGTCCGCAGCCCAGTTCACATCACAGACAAAGTCCGCACCGATTTGCTTTAAGGCGGTGACGATGCGCTTTTCCGAGTTGGCACCAAGTTGCATTCCGAAGGCCTCTCCGAGTGTGACGCGAACTGCGGGAGCGAATGCCACCACAGTCGTAATCTCAGGATTGTTAAACCAACTAATCGCGATATCGGTTTGATCTTTTTCTGCGAGGGCGCCAACGGGGCACACGAGGGTGCACTGTCCGCACTGCACGCACTTAGCGGAATCTGCCCAGCGGTCTGCTCCTGCAATGCCAACGCCTGCCGCGGGACCAAAGCCCTCAAGCGTCAGTGCAGCAACGCCCTGAATCTTGCGGCAAACCTCTACGCAACGCGAGCAACGAATGCACTTATTTGCGTCACGCACGAGAGCGGAAGCCGAGTCGTCATAGGGACGATTTACCTTACGGGTGCCATTTTCTGGGTTATCAATGAGCCCCACGTATGTGGCTGCATCCTGCAACTCGCAGTCACCGTGCCGCGGGCATCCTGCACAGTTCTGATCGTGATCAGTGAAGAGCCACTGCACTTGTTTGCGTTGCATGGCGCGGACCGTATCGGTGCGGGTAAAGACCTGCATACCCTCTTTCATCGGTGTCGTGCAAGCGGTGGTGATGGTCGATTTGTCACCTTCACGAACTTCGACTAAACAGACGCGGCAGGTGCCAGGCGTGTGATCAATCGGCAGCAAGGCGCAAAGCGTTGGAATATAGATTCCTGCCTTCTTTGCAACAGCAAGAATGGTTTCTCCGTCATTGAATTCGACAGGAGTGTTATTGATAAAGGCTTTCATGGTGAATTCTCCTCTCGAATTAGTGGCAAGCGGTAACGTTAGCGATGGGTTTGGCCGTGTAGAAACGAATCACACGGTAGCAACGCATGCAGCGGGAAGCCTCAGCATAGCCTTCTGGCTTCGTAAAGCCACTGTCGGCATCCTCAAAGGTTTCTCTGCGAACTTTAATGTCAGCAGGATGAATCTTCATGCGAGGCTTTGCCTTGCAGGGTTCGACCTTATCCCAGACGAGTTTCAAATTCATGATGATTGCACTTGCTCTATCCCGTGGGTTAAAGAGCGAGCGGCCTTCAAGGTAGGCGGCGATGGACTTCGCAGCGCGTTCCCCTTGGGCCATTGCATTAATGAGTGTAGAGGGGCCCGTAGCGCAGTCGCCACCTGAGAAGACGCCTTCAACGGAAGTCTTCTGTGTGGCGTCGACTTCAAGGTTACCCTTTCTACCAAAGCGCATCCCAGCGCTCTCTTCAATGACGCCCTTTTCAATCTGCTGCCCAATGGCTGCAACAAGCGTTTGGCAAGAAAGTGTGAATTCGCTACCCGCGACTGGGGCAACACCCATTCTGCCTCGTGCATCGGGTTCTGTTAATTGCATCTTCGTTAACTTAACGCCCGTGAGAACACCGTCTTTCGCTTCGATGCCGACGGGGTTTGTGAGGAAGTGGAATTCGACACCCTCCTCCTTGGCGGCTGCGATTTCTTCTTTATCCGCGGGTGCTTCTTTCAGTGTACGGCGGTAGATAAGATGCACACGCCCTGTTGTCACGCGGCGTGCTGTTCTGCAGCAGTCCATTGCGACGTTGCCGCAACCGACCACAGCGATGTCGCCTTCAATCTTAGGTTTCTTTCCAGCGAGGACGTCCTTTTCGATTTCAAGGAGGAAATCGATACCGTTCCTGTAGCCCGCGAGAGTGGTGTCTTCATCCGGAAGGCCAAGGTATGCACCCTTTGCGCAACCAATACCAATGAAGACCGCTTTGTGATTTGCCTTTAAGTCTGCGAGTGTGAAATCGCGGCCAAGCTTCTTTTCAAAGAAGAAGCGCCCGCCCAAGTTTTTCACCGCATCGGTTTCACTCTTAAGGATATCTTTCGGGAGGCGATACGGCGGGATGCCACGAAGGGCCATGCCACCGGCTTCTGTATCTTTGTCGTAGATATCGACGGGGTAACCGGCTTCCAAGAGGTGATAGGCGCAGTTAAGTCCAGCGGGGCCAGCGCCAACGATAGCGACAGCGGGTTTACTCGCATCAACCTTACTAGCGGCTCCCTTAAAGAGGTCGGCGACAGAACCCGTGTTGTTCTCGGCGATAAAGCGCTTTACGTCTTTAATTGCAAGCGGGCCCTCTAAGGCATTACGACGGCATGCTCTCTCGCAGGGCCTCACACAGACACGCCCGCAAGTAGAGATAAGAGGATAGTGATTTAAAAGGACACCGCGCGCAAGGGCATTCTGTCCGTCACGCACAAAGTCCATGTAACGAGGCACATTAACGTGGTCTGGGCAGGCTTCGATGCAACTTGCGGTAACAACGCCGTAGCTACCTGCAGGGGCGGAACCAGTTGTCTTAAAAAGCTCATCGCTAAAGTGTTCCATTGCCCCAAGGAGAGCCTTGGCACTTGTGCGACCAATGCCGCAGAGACTTGTTTCATCCATCTGCAGTGCGGCCGCTTTCACGCTATCCCAAGAAATTGTGGCACCACGCCCTTCTGTGAGTGCTGTGAGTGCTTCATCAATTTCAATTGTCGCATTGCGACACGGTGTGCAACGACCGCAAGAGTTTTGACGGACAACCTCGTAGTAGTCACGTAAAACCGCGGCCAAAGAAGTGTTTTCTTCAAGAATCAGAAAGCCTGCGTTCGAGACAAGCGCTTTAATGGGGTTTTCTGGATCGAACTCGGCAATGGCATCAACCGCAATGCCTGAAGTGTCTTCAGCGCCATTGCGATTATCGATGACTTGGCCGTTCCAGACACCATAGATAATCTTACTCACTGCGTTCTCCTCATTTCCCTTAATTCGGATGCCCAAGATTTTACTCTAGATCGCATGAAAAAGTATTGGGAAAATAGCCTAGCCAAAAGATGTAGCTTTCACAGGTTATGGGATGCCTGCTTTACGAATGTTGAAGAGAAAACCTTTCATCTTCAACGCATTAAGTAAATTATCCAAATTTGGTTCTAAAGTCACGCAAGTTTAAAATCTCTTCTGTAAGTGCGCAGAATTTTGTTGCGTTCCATATCGCAGAAAATCGTGTATTCAGAATAGGAAAAAAACTGGCTTTAATCAAAAAGAGACCCCGAAATATTCGCCAACTTTCGCCCGTTCTTCGGACGTGAAGTTTTGAAGAAAATCCTTAAGGTGAATTACGCCAATTTCAAAGGAAAATTCCTTAAGGAAGTTCCCTTAGCTTTGAGGGGCGACAGGAAAAGTGACCCTGGGTCAGATTTTGCGTCGTTTGCATGTTTTCTTTGCAATCTAAGTCGTTTAAGGGGAAAAAAGAGCCATATTCTTTTTAACGCGTCGCTCTTTGTGCGCCGACGGGGCGCAGCACTGGCAATCGAAGGGATTGTGAAAGCGGAAGCTAGTTTGAAGTTTTTCCCGCTTAAGCCAGATTTCTACTCGGATGTCGTCTTCGCTTGGGTCCCGGGGAGAAATGAAAGAGCCATTAAGGATGCGTTCTTAAAGAAACTTAAGGTGGCTATCGACCAAAAAGATGGCTCACAAAAGACTTAGATGCATCTTTCGAGAGAAAGTTTTCTTAATTAGAATGCGAAGCGACGCGCTTCCTTTGAGAAAGATTTCCGCATAACCCGATGAACAATACGCCTTTTTGTGAAATTCTCACGCTTCGAAGAATCGATTCTGTGCCAGAAATGAGACTTACAGAACTGCTGGCTTTCGATGCAAGGGAGCGGGTAAAGAGCTTTTTAAGTGAAAAAAGGCGTGCGGATTTCTTGTGGGCTAGGCTCCTTCTTTTGATGATGGCGAAAGAAAGGTCTCTTACGGAACTCACCTTTAAAGAGAATCCTCCCTACTCGCCTGAAGTCGCATCAGTGAGGCCTCTATATTGCTCTATTTCTCACACAAAAACCTTTGTCGGAGCCGCTTTATCGACTTCACCCGTTGCAATCGACCTAGAAGTAATCCGAGAAGATCGCCCAATGGACGCGATTTCTGAGAGATGCTTTGGCATTGATTTTTTAGGAAATTTTAGAGATTGTGATCGAACGCTCGCTTTTTATAAGGCTTGGGGCATCCACGAATGTGCTGTAAAACTTAAGGGGAAAATGCTTCGTGCGGGAAAGAATCTCACAATTCGCTTACCTGAAGAAAACGAGGCAGTGCGTATCACGCACTGCCCCGTGGGAGAAAAGACTCTTTGCACTTTGGCGTCTGCGGGAGGCTTTACAGCTAGGCCTCGCACAACAACACTAGCCCAAATAAAAGAAACGCTTTTAGCGTAGTTTCTTCAAGTTCTCCGCTCCTTATAAATCTTTGGAGTACTGATCCTTAACAGCAAGTTTTCTCCAATGGCGACGGACGATACGGAAAAGGAAAAAGAGTCCAATCGTTGTTGCGCAACCTAAAACAAGTGCTAAAAAAAGGTTAATGTGCATCGTAAAGAAAATCACAATGATGCCTGCGACAAAGGGAACGCCCTCCATCCAAGTCATGCCAAGCTTCTTAGGTTCTTCCGTAACGGCTCCCTTAAGTTCTGAGAGTTCGATGATTTTTGTCTGACACTCATCGAATTGAACTTCGCCCTTCTTTTCTGGGGCTTTAAGGCCTCTTTCTTCAAAAAGTTTCAGAAGCACCTCATCTTCAACATCGGTGTGTTCTGCTTCGTAGAGTTGAAATAAAGCCTCGTTTCCCTTTGTTTTGAGTTCGTTATAGCGTTTGCGGAAGTATTTCTTACTAACTGGCATTCTCTTTTTCTCCCCTTTCGATTAAAACGATGGCTTTAGCGCTCATCCCCTGCTCTTTTCCTTCAAAACCGAGGCCTTCATTGGTTTTGGGTTTAAGGCTTACGGCTTCTGCCGCAATGCCTAAAGCCCTGGCAATGTTTTCTTCAATTGCCTTTACATGAGGGTTAATTTTAGGGGCTTCTGCAACCAAAACGGAGTCAACATTGATAACTTGCCACCCTGCGGCATGGAGTCTTTCATTAACATTACGTAGAAGTGCAATGGAATCAGCCCCTTTGTACGCGGGATCTGTATCAGGAAATAGTTTTCCGATGTTCCCAAGGTGCGCTGCCCCTAAGAGTGCGTCAATCACTGCATGCGCTAAGACATCGGCATCGCTGTGGCCGTCAAGCCCTAAGTGAAACGGGATGTCGACGCCACCTAAGATGAGTTTCCTTCCAGGTACGAGCCTATGCGAGTCGTAGCCGATGCCTACACGTGTTGCCATGGGAATTCCTTTGAGTTTCTTTGCGAAAGCGAGATCTGCCGCCGTGGTGACTTTAAAGTTCTCGGGGCCCCCTTGAAGGACTTTTACTTTAAGGCCAATAGCCCTAACTGCACTCGATTCATCTGTGGCATCAAGATTTCCTTTGAGCGCTTGTAGAAGCGTAGCAAGAGGAAAAACCTGAGGCGTTGCAATGCGGACGAGCCCCGTGCGAGAGATGTCTTCTGTGATTAGCGAATTTGAATCCGTCCTCTTCACTGTGTCCGTAACGGCAATGGCAAGAACGGCTCCTGCGGCTTCATTTTTTTCGATTGCTGCGGTGGCAAGCGTTCTAAGGCGTCGGATATCTTCTTCTAAGACAAGGGCTCTTGCAGCATCGTGGATAAAGACAAGAGTCTCGGGAGATGCCTCTTTTTTTAGCGTAAGAAGCGTCTGATAGACCGTTTCTTCTCGTGTTCTCCCGCCTGTTTCAAGAATTTCAACTTCTTTTGCAAGGGGGAGATTCCGAACGTAAGGATCCGCTGGCTTTACTGCAACGACTATCTTCGCATCGGGAAGGGCCTTGCGAAGAGCATCTACGGTAAGTTCTAGAAGCGTTTTCCCATCGCTACCAAGGGTCAGGTACTGTTTAGGCAACTCCGCATGCATGCGAGAGCCAGAGCCAGCAGCAACAATGATTACGTAGGGACGCAACATAGAATAAAAAATCTAGAGAAGAAAAAAGAATGTTCGGATTGTATCAGTCAGGGGAAACTACGTTTCTTGAAAATCCCTTTGCTAACCCCTTTTTCCGTTTTTTCCCTTTAAGAAACTTACGATGGGTTCAAACGTGTGCCTGTGTATGGGAAGAACACCTAGTCGCTTAATCGCCGCGATGTGCTCTGCGGTGCCGTAGCCCATGTGGGACGCAAAACCGTAGCCTGGGTAGCTTTTTTCATACTCGGCAAAGAGAGCGTCGTGCGCAGTCTTAGCGAGAATCGAAGCGGCAGAAATCGCAGGCACCTTGTCATCGCCTTTAACAATCGTTCGAATTCTGTAAGACATGTGTGGCATACGGTTGCCGTCAACAAGAAGAATTGTGGGCTTAATTTTGAGCCCAAGGGCGGCTCTCTTCATCGCAAGCAGAGTGGCTTGAAGGATGTTAATCGAGTCAATTTCTTCAACAGAAGCTGAGGCCACGGACCAAGCAAGAGCCTTCTTTTTAATCTCAACTTCAAGCACTTCCCTTTCGTGCGC
>CAZHBC010000047.1:0-8376 GCA_964530715.1 uncultured Sutterella sp.
GAAGCAATACCGATCTTAATCGCGTCGAAGTTGTCGTCGGCCGTAGCCTGACGAAACATTTCACGAAGCATATTCATCTGTCTTATTCCTTCGTGTTAGCGTCATTCCTGACGAGGTCAATGTCAATACCCAACGAGCGGATTTCCTTGACGAGAACGTTGAAGGACTCGGGCATACCCGCGCCAATCTGGTGTTCGCCACCAACAATGTTCTCGTAGACCTTCGTACGACCCGTAACGTCGTCGGACTTGACAGTAAGCATTTCTTGAAGCACGTAGCTCGCGCCGTAGGCTTCGAGGGCCCAGACTTCCATTTCGCCGAAACGCTGTCCGCCGAACTGTGCCTTGCCGCCCAAGGGCTGCTGCGTAACCAAGCTGTAGGGGCCTGTAGAGCGAGCATGCATCTTGTCGTCGACCAAATGGTGCAGTTTCAAGAAGTGCATGAACCCAACAGTAACGGGGCGGTCAAAAGCCTCACCCGTACGGCCGTCATAGAGGGTTGCCTGTGTCTTACTCGGTGTGAGTTCAAGCGCCTTAGCTTCTTCATCCGTGAAGGCCAAGTCAAGCATCATGCGAATCTGCTCTTCCGTTGCACCGTCAAAGACAGGGGTTGCAAACGGAACGCCAGCACGCAAGTTGTTTGCGAGCCGCATGATTTCATCATCGGTAAGACTGTCGAGGTCTTCCTTCTTACCCGTGCCGTTGTAGATCTTGTCGAGGAAGGCGCGGATCTGGCCAACCTGGCGAGTCTGCTCATCGCTCAACATCTTGTCGATCTTCCAGCCGAGACCCTTAGCGGCCCAGCCGAGGTGAACTTCAAGAATCTGTCCGATGTTCATACG
The DNA here is from genome assembly GCA_964530715.1 of uncultured Sutterella sp. Taxonomy (GTDB): domain Bacteria; phylum Pseudomonadota; class Gammaproteobacteria; order Burkholderiales; family Burkholderiaceae_F; genus Duodenibacillus. Next base: position 842 of record CAZHBC010000047.1, read on the forward strand.
GCTCGGGACGCCCAACGGGTTCAAGCAAATGTCCACTGGGCGGCCATCTGCCATGTAGGGCATATCCTCAATCGGGCAAATCTTCGAAACAACACCCTTGTTACCGTGGCGGCCTGACATCTTGTCACCAGGCTGCAGGCGGCGTTTCTCGGCAATGAAGACCTTAACCATCTTGAGAACTCCAGGTGGCAACTCGTCGCCACGCTCGAGCTTCTCTTTCTTCTTGCGGTAGAGTTCCTTGTTCTCAGCACGCTTACCTTCGACCATGGCACGCGCCATTTCGATTAGCTTCTGATCCTCGTCTGTCTTCATGCGAAGTTCAAGGAGGTCGTAGCCGAAGATTCCATCGAGAATCTCTTCGGTTAACGTGCAAGCGCCAAGTTTCTTCGCGCCGCCCAATGTCTCATGACCCTTCAATTGACGACGCAAACGCGAGAAGACGTCGGTCTCAACAATCTGCAAGGCATCTTTGAGGTCGTTTTCGTAACTTTCGAGCTGTGCGTCAATGATGGACTTAGCACGCTTGTCTTTCTGCTTATCCTGTGCGTCACGCGTAAAGATCTGCACGTCCATGACGATACCCGCCATGCCCGAGGGCACGCGAAGGCTTGTGTCTTTCACGTCACTTGCCTTTTCGCCAAAGATGACGCGAAGAAGTTTCTCTTCAGGCGTGAGCTGCGTCTCTCCCTTCGGAGTGACCTTACCGACGAGCACGTCGCCAGCCTTAACCTCTGCACCGATGAAGACAACGCCAGATTCATCCAAGCGATTTAACTGCACTTCAGACAAGTTAGAAATATCGCGTGTGATTTCCTCAGGGCCAAGTTTCGTATCGCGAGCCACCACATCGAGTTCTTCAATGTGAATGGAGGTGTAGCGGTCTTCTGCCACAACACGTTCGCTAATCAAAACCGAGTCTTCGTAGTTGTAACCATTCCACGGCATGAAGGCGATAAGCATGTTCTGACCCAGAGCAAGTTCGCCCGTATCAGTCGATGCTCCGTCGGCGAGGACATCTCCCTTAGCAATCACGTCGCCCTTGGAGACGATTGGACGCTGGTTAAGAGTTGTCGAACCATTGGAACGTGTGAACTTCTGCAAGTTGTAGATATCAACACCGATTTCGCCTGCGACGTTTTCATCGTCGTTCACGCGAACAACAACACGGTTGGCATCTACATATTCAATCATGCCACCACGTGTGGCGCGCACTGAGGCTTTCGAGTCCACTGCAACAGTACGTTCAATACCCGTACCAACAACAGGCTTTTCGGGTCTCAAGCAGGGCACGCCCTGACGTTGCATGTTAGAACCCATCAAAGCACGGTTCGCGTCGTCGTGTTCCAAGAAGGGAATCAAGCTAGCGGCAACGGAAACAATCTGTGCAGGAGCCACATCCATGTAGTCGATGCGGTCAGGCGAGGCCATGATGAATTCGCCGTTTTCACGGGCACTCACCAAGTCGCCAAGCAAACGACCCGACTCATCCATATCCGCATTCGCCTGAGCGATAACGTAGCGACCTTCCTCAATTGCAGAGAGGTAAACAATGTTTTCCTCTCCCTTTAGGGCCACACCGTCTACAACCTTGCGATATGGCGTCTCAAGGAAGCCATAGTCATTTAAGCGCGCATAGAGAGCAAGCGAATTGATAAGGCCGATGTTCGGGCCTTCAGGTGTCTCAATCGGGCAAACACGACCGTAGTGTGTTGCGTGCACGTCGCGGACTTCGAAGCCAGCGCGTTCGCGTGTGAGACCGCCAGGGCCTAAAGCGGAAATACGGCGCTTATGTGTGATTTCCGACAAGGGGTTCGTCTGGTCCATAAACTGGCTCAACTGAGACGAACCAAAGAATTCACGAATCGCAGCAGAAATCGGCTTGGAGTTAATCAAATCCTGCGGCGTGAGGTTGTCGCTTTCGGCATTGCCCAAGCGCTCACGAACAGCACGTTCAACACGCACTAAACCAGCACGGAACTGACCTTCGGCGAGTTCGCCAACACAACGCACGCGACGATTACCGAGGTGGTCAATATCATCTACGCCGTGGATTTCCACCGTGCGGGTATTGCCTTCGGCATCTGTCAAAACGACCGTGTCACGGCTATTTCTCAAGGCAACGAGAACCTGCATCGTATCGATGATGTCCTCATTTGTGAGAGTACCGACACCTTCATCGGTCGCACGGCCGAAACGGCGGTTAATCTTCATGCGGCCTACGCGAGAAAGATCATAGGTTTCCGCATCAAAGAAGAGTCGATTAAAGAGCCCCAAAACGGCATCTTCCGTTGGTGGCTCACCAGGACGCATCATGCGATAAATCGCAATGCGAGCGGAAAGCGCATCAGGCGTGTCATCTAAGCGCAATGTGGCGGAAATGTAGCTACCACGATCGAGCTCATTGGTGAAAAGCGTCTTAAATTGCTTAATACCCGCTTGACGCAACGCGGTGAGAACGTCTTCTGTGATTTCTTCGTTCGCGTCAACAATCTTTTCGCCTGTCGCTTCATCGTAGAAAGAGGTTGCAAGAATGCGCCCGTAGAGCAAATCATCCGGCACATTGATGTGATCGACTTCGTTTTCGCGCATCAGACGAACGTGACGCGCGGTGATGCGCTTGTCTTTGGCGACAATCGTACGACCATTCTTTCCCTTGATATCAACAAGGGCTGTTTCGCCCTGAAGTCTCTCAGGAGAAAGCTTCCAGACGGATTCCTCGCCTTCTGCGCCGAGTTCGAAAGTATCGAAATCGTAGAAGCGTTCGAGAATCTGCTCGGATGTGAGACCGATGGCCTTGAGCAAAATCGTTGCCGGCATCTTACGACGACGGTCAACACGGAAGTAGACGACGTCTTTCGGATCGATTTCAAAGTCGAGCCAAGAGCCGCGGTACGGAATCACGCGAGCGGAAAAGAGCAACTTTCCAGAAGCATGAGTCTTACCCTTATCATGCTCGAAGAAAATGCCAGGAGAGCGATGTAGCTGGCTGACAACGACACGCTCGCTACCATTAATGACGAATGAGGCCTTATCGGTCATGAGCGGGATTTCGCCCATATAGACGTCATTTTCCCGAATTTCCTTGATGGTGCCAGGAGCCCCGGCATCCTTATCATGGATTTCGAGTTGCACCTTGGCGCGTAACGCGGAACTATAGGTAAGACCGCGTAACTGGCATTCGGCAACATCGAACTCGCAGGGCTGTAGTTCGTAGCTTAAGAACTTCAACCGCGCGTAGCCGTTGTGGCTAGTAATCGGGAATATTGAATTAAAGGCCGCCTGTAATCCCGTGTTCTTTCTATCTTCGGGTTTAACATTGGCTTGCAGGAACTCTTCGTAGCTGCGTAACTGCATCTCTAACAAAGAGGGCACTTCAAGGACGCTCGGACGAGTTGCAAAACTCTTCCGAATGCGCTTCTTTTCAGTGAACGAGTACGACATGGACACTCCGTTCGAAGCTGTGGAAGAAAAAACTACCGTTCAAAAAAATCTGTTTGAAAAAGAGCAAAAACAATGACGCCAAAAACCGCGCGGCGAAAGGTTTCCCATTTCGACCGTGCGGTTACACGTCAAAATTTATTGTTTTTTCTCTCTAATCATCCAGTGTCTAACTTTGAACTGGGTCGTCTAGTGTAACACACCTTAACGGCCAACTTCAAAATTCACGGGATATTACAGAAAATATCACGGAAAAACCCGACACGGGATTTCTCCCGTATCGGGCAAGCAAACTCGTGAAAATTACTTGAGTTCGACCTTGGCGCCAGCGGCTTCGAGCTTCTTCTTGAGCTCTTCGGCTTCGGCCTTCGCAACACCTTCCTTGACGGCCTTCGGAGCGCCTTCGACGAGGTCCTTGGCTTCTTTCAAGCCAAGGCCTGTGATCTCGCGCACAGCCTTAATGACGGCGATCTTGTTGGAACCAAATTCAGCCAAAACGACATTGAATTCGGTCTTCTCTTCGGCGGCCGGGGCGGCGGCAGCAGCCGGGCCAGCAACGGCGACGGCGGCAGCAGCGGCGGAAACGCCGAACTTGTCTTCCATCATCTTGATCAATTCACTGATTTCAAGAACGGTTTTCGAAGCAATCGCTTCAAGGATTTCTTCATTGGTCAGGGCCATTTGTGACTCCTTAACGTTGTGTATTAGTTAGTTAAAAATTAGGCAGCAGCCTTTTCCTGGGCATCGCGGTAAGCAGCCACAGTGCGCACAAAGCGCGCCGGCACTTCGTTGATCGTACGGACGAACTTGGCAATCGGTTCGTTCATCGTGGCCATCAACTTGGCAAGGAGTTCATCGCGGCTCGGCATCGTAGCGAGTTTTTCGATTTCGGCAACGTCCATAATGACGTTGGGCATCGCACCGCCCTTAATGACAAGCTTGTCGTTATCCTTGGCAAATTTCGCCAAAACACGCGCAGGGGCAACGGGGTCGGAAGCAAAGCCATAAACGAGAGGTCCGACAAACTTGTCGGCCAATCCCGCATACGGAGTGCCTTCAACAGCGCGGCGCACGAGCGTGTTCTTAACCACGCGCAACGTCACACCTTGTTCACGTGCATTAGCACGCAACTTGGTGACTGCTTCAACGGTCAGCCCACGGTACTCAGCGATCACAATCGAAGCTGTGTTGGCAACAATGCCACGCATCTCTTCGATTACAGCCGCCTTATCTTGACGATTTAGACCCATGGTCTGGCTCCACTCAGAGGTGCTCAATCGGGATTAATCCCTCTCTCGCACCGGTTCTTCAATAACCGGTTTTCGCCCATCTGAGAGTTCTGCTTGTCGTTACACAACATTGGCATTTCTCTCTTTGAGGTTCAACCGTCTGCGTTGGACATCTGCTCAGAAAAGTAGCACTGCACGGATATTGCAGTGTTTTTTCTACTCTTGAGTAGACAATTAAAGCGATTGTTTCTTCGAAGCGATACTACCTTTTCCGATGCTTCGAAAACCAACCTCCTCCAACGGTCTTTGACAGCGGCCGAAGTGAATTCGACCACCCAAAGCCCTCGAGGCCTCACGACCTCTTTTGAAAGGACTGCACATTTCTTGTGCAATCCTTTCGGTATTTCTTAGATTGTTGTCAAATCCACGCGTGCACCAATTCCCATCGTAGAACTAATGGAAATCTTGCGGATGTACACACCCTTAAGAGTAGCGGGCTTCAACTTATTAATCTGTTCAAGCAAGGACTTGAAGTTCTTGACAAGACGTTCTGTTTCGAACGATGCACGGCCGATGCCAGCATGAACGATACCTGCCTTATCAGCACGGAAGCGAACCTGACCGGCCTTGGCGTTCTTCACAGCCTGGGCAACGTTCGGTGTCACTGTGCCAACCTTCGGGTTCGGCATCAAACCACGCGGACCGAGAATCTGACCGAGTTGTCCGACAACACGCATTGCATCCGGAGAAGCAATCACAACGTCGAAGTCCATCTTACCGGCCTTAACTTCAGCGGCGAGATCGTCGAAGCCAACAATGTCGGCTCCAGCGGCCTTAGCCTCTTCAGCTTTTGCGCCCTGTGTGAAGACTGCAACGCGGATTGTCTTACCTGTGCCCTCTGGCATCACGGCAGCACCACGAACAGCCTGGTCGGACTTGCGAACGTCGATACCGAGCTGAATTGCAACGTCAATGGACTCGTCAAACTTCGCTGTCGCACACGCCTTAACTGCATCAAGGGCGGCTTCAAGAGAATACTGCTTGGAGAGATCGTATTTGGCCGCGTTAGCCTTAACGCGCTTAGAAAGCTTTGCCATCTTAACCCTCCACAATGACGCCCATCGAACGTGCAGAACCCGCAATCATGCGAACTGCAGCATCCATATCGGCAGCTGTTAAGTCAGGCTTCTTCATCTTGACGATTTCTTCTGCCTGAGCGCGAGTAATCTTGCCAACCTTGTCAGCCTGCGGACGGCCAGAACCCTTCTGGATCTTGGCAGCCTTCTTAATTAACACTGTGGCAGGTGGTGTCTTCAGGATAAACGTGAAGCTCTTATCTGCATAAGCGGTAATTACGACTGGGATGGGAAGACCCGGTTCCATGCTCTGCGTCTTGGCGTTAAAGGCCTTGCAGAATTCCATGATGTTCAATCCGCGCTGACCAAGAGCGGGACCGACGGGTGGCGATGGATTGGCTTTACCAGCAGGAATCTGCAGCTTGATAAAGCCGACAATTTTCTTTGCCATTTTTTAGTCTCCTTGGGTTCATTCGCCTCAGACACCATTGTCCTTGGCTCCCCAATTGAAGTGAAGGGGCGAAATTATGCCCGACGTGCGACCATAAATCAAATCGCACGCAAGGCCGAAAGCATTAAACCTAAATCTTTTCTACTTCGTGGAAAGCGAGTTCAACACTCGTATCCCGCCCAAAAATTGAAACAAAACAACGCAGACGGCTCTTGTCGTACATAACTTCGACGACGCGACCGTTGAAATCTGCAAAGGGTCCCTGCGTAATACGAACCACTTCGCCGGCCTCGAACTGAACCTTCGGACGGGGTCTTTCCTCGCCCTCGTTCATGCGACCTTTAATATCGGCAATTTCCTCGTCACGTAGTGGCACGGGGTGGTTATTGCCAAGAAACTCAATAACACGCGGTGTGGAATTCATGAGATGCCAGGTCTCGTCATTCATCACCATCTCGACAAAGACGTACCCAGGATACATACGGCGTTCCGTTGTTTTACGCTGGCCGTTACCGCGAGTTTCTTCAACCTTTTCAATAGGAAGAAGAACTTCTCCGAACTGATCTCTCAAGTCGGAATGTTCAATACGATCAATGATTGCACGCTGCACACTCTTTTCCATCGAGGAATACACGTGCAACGTATACCAACGCATTCCAGGCTTTTTTTCTACCTGGGGAGCAGGCTCAGCAGAAACTTCAGCCGGCTCGGCGAGAACTTCTTCGTTTTCAGCCATGAGGTCCTTCCTCTCTTTTAGACTAGAACGTCAACTTCAAAAGACCGTCGTACATGGCCCACTGCACGAGTTTGTCGATTAAGAAGAGATAAATCGCAACCGCAACAGCAAAGGCAGAAACCATTCCTGTTGTGTTAATCGTTTCACGCCGTGTCGGCCAAACAACGCGGCGAAGCTCTTCATAGGAATTACGCCCGTAGGCAAAGAAGCGCTTACCCGATGGAGAAAACGCAGCGATTACCGCTCCGAGGACTAATCCACCCGCCAACGCAACAATACGAACCGTGAGAGTCTCATCGGTTAAGAAGGTAAAGGCGAGTAGTCCCGCGACCGCAACCACAATCGCAATAAAGACAAGAATTTTGTCTAATGTTGCGTTCGGTGCTTTTTGCTCGGTTTGTGTACTCATTCTCTAATACTCGATTACTCGATTTTCACGCGAGGAAAATTTCATTTCTTCGCAGATGGCGAAGCCGCGGACTGCGTTCGCGGCTTTTTCGCACTATTTTTTAAGTGGCAGGGGCAGAAGGAATCGAACCCTCAACCTGCGGTTTTGGAAACCGCTGCTCTGCCAATTGAGCTATACCCCTGTTTGATAACCGCAC
>CAZHBC010000048.1:0-8302 GCA_964530715.1 uncultured Sutterella sp.
GATTCTTGAAAAACACCCTATAGGCCCTCTGCAGCACAATGGCCTTTTGCTTTATGATTCTTGTATCGCTATTTTTTTGGAAACATAGCAGTAGTTCTGCGTAGTAAAAAGAATGTCAGAAGGCAAACCTCCTTGTTCACGATTTCGGAGAGTGAGTCATGCGTGCTAAGTTAGAAGCATGGATTCACCGCGAGTGGGCAAAACGCGGCCTAGTCCCGCTTGTACTTTCGCCCTTTTCCCTACTATTTCTTCTTGCCTCTCGGATTCGCAAGAATGGGATTACCCCAACGAAAGTCGGTGTCCCCGTGATTGTTGTCGGGAATATCTACGTGGGTGGCACGGGTAAGACTCCCGTGACAATTGCCCTCACGCGAGAACTCCTCAAAGCTGGGTTTCACCCAGGTATCGTTAGCCGTGGCTATGCAGCTACCAAGAGCGAAGCGACGCGCCTTGTAGGAGACGATTCCCGAGCCTCTGAAGTTGGAGACGAACCCCTTTTGATTTATCGGGCTACCAACTGTCCCGTCGCAGTTAATCGCCATCGTGTTGAGGCTGCGAAGGCACTTCTTAAAGTGCATCCCGAAGTTGATGTTATTGTGAGCGATGATGGACTACAGCACCTGCAACTTGCGCGCGATGTTGAGCTTGCTGTCGTTGGAGCCCGAGGGCTTGGAAATGGCTGGGTACTTCCCGCAGGTCCCTTACGGGAACCTCCAAGTCGACTTGACTCGGTTGATGCAATTATTCTTAATGCAACAAAGGAGACTCTAGCGACCCGCACACCTCGCTTTGCTGCCACTTCGCAACTCGGCCGTGTCGTTCACCTCGCGAGCGGCCGGATGAGCACGGTCGATACCCTCTCTCTAGAAATTGAGAAAAACCATTGGAAGTCGGAAGCCTTCGCAGGAATCGCCGTTCCTGATCGCTTCTTTTCCATGCTTCGAGCACACGACATTGACTGCCGTGGCGTGGCGCTTCCAGATCACTATGATTTCTCTGAGAATCCCTTTGCCACGAACAAAGCAGACATTATCTTCGTGACAGGAAAAGATGCTGTGAAATGCGCTCAGAACCAGGAAATCGCTTCCGATGAGCGCATTTGGGTTGCTGACCTTGAAATGGTTCTTGACCAATTCTTAATCGATAGAATTATTGAAAAAATTTCCTCCAAAAAGGAAAGTTCTCCAAATGGACACACGACTCACTGAAATTCTTGTATGCCCTGTCTGTAAAGGGCCGCTGCGCATGAATGCAGATAAAACAGAACTACACTGCGCTAAATGTGCACTGGGCTTTAAGATTGCTAACGAAATCCCTGTGATGCTCGCCTCGGAAGCAAGGCAACTCACAGAAAAAGAAATTGAAGCTGCCCGCGTCAAAGGAGTTGCGCCATGAGCTTTGTTGTCGTAATCCCCTCTCGCATGACATCAACGCGGCTTCCCAAGAAGCCCTTAAAAGACATTTGCGGCAAGCCCATGGTCGTTCGCGTGGCGGAACGGGCTGCGGCCTCAGGAGCCGAACGCGTTGTTGTTGCTGCCGACAGTGAAGAGATTATCAATGTCGTCACGGAAAACGGATTTGAAGGGATACTCACGGATCCCAATCACCCCACGGGAACAGACAGAATTGCAGAAGCCGTCCAAAAGATGGGACTTGCTGATGATGCAATCGTCGTAAACGTTCAAGGCGATGAACCTCTTATTGAACCCGCTGTGATTCGGCAAGTTGCTGAACTCCTCGAACACGACACAGAAAGCACAATTGCCACCGCAGCCCACCCAATTGCGGATGCGGAGAGTTTCTTTAATCCCAACGTTGTGAAAGTGGAACTCGATAGCTTCGGTCGGGCGATGACATTTACGCGGGCTCCTGTTCCTTGGCCGCGTGACGCATTTGCCAAAGATAGGACGCATCTACCTGAAGGTTTCACGGCCTATCACCACGTGGGTCTTTATGCCTATAGAGCGCTCTTCTTAAAGCGGTTTTCTACTCTTACTCGGGCACCGATTGAGCGTTTTGAATCGCTCGAACAACTGCGGGCCATGTGGCATGGCTACAAGATTGCTGTTGCGCTTCTTGAAGGGACGCCGCCTGCGGGCGTCGATACCGCTGAAGACCTTGAGCGCGTACGAAGCGTCTTTAAAAAGATGCTACTTTCGGATTAACTATCGAAGAAAAGCGCTGATTCGCTTTAAAAAAACAGGTAATAAGCCTAAAATCTCAAAATTTCATCCTTCCGAGGACATCGGCAGGATGCGTGATTGATTTTTTTCGTTTTTGGAGACACCCATGCGTTTAATCCTTATCGGACCCCCAGGAGCGGGTAAAGGAACACAGGCCGCCTACATTAAAGAGCACTTTGGCATTCCTCAGATTTCCACAGGCGACATGCTTCGCGCAGCTGTGAAAGCAGGAACCGAACTTGGTAAGGCAGCGAAGGTCATCATGGATCAAGGCAAACTCGTAAGCGACGACATCATCATCGGTCTCGTCAAAGAACGCCTTCAAGCCGACGACTGCAAGAACGGCTTCCTCTTCGATGGCTTCCCCCGCACGATTCCGCAGGCTGAAGCCCTAAAAGAAGCTGGCGTTCCTATTGATTTTGTTTTGGAAATTGCCGTTCCTGATTCTGAGATTGTTGACCGCATGTCTGGGCGTCGCGTCCACCCAGCCTCTGGCAGAAGCTACCACATTAAGTTCAATCCTCCGAAGCACGAAGGGTTGGATGATGTGACAGGAGAACCTCTAATTCAGCGTGATGATGACAGAGAAGAAGTTGTTTTAAAACGCTTATCCGTTTATCATGCGCAGACCGAAGCTTTGGTGAGTTTCTACAGTAAACTTGCCGAAAGTGGAGTAGCGGGTGCCCCCGCGTACCGCTCTGTTTCTGGAGTTGGTGCGATTGAAGAAATCCGCGACCGCATCTTCGATGCGTTGAAGTAATTGAATTCGTTGCTTGGCTTGAGCCTCTTTCCTCAAAGAAAAAGAGAGGCTAGGCCGTGCATTTCTATTGTTGTTTGTTTTTTAAATTTGTCTTTTTAAGCCTGCGGAAAGGGTTCTGCTGGACGGAAAAAAGACGCTTTGGAGTTATGTTATGACCACATCGATCTGGCTTGCTATCGCCGCTGGTATCGTGGCTGTCGTTTTCGGCCTCGTGACCCGCAGCTGGGTGCTCGCCAGGGACGCCGGCAATACCCGCATGCAGGAGATTTCTCTTGCGATTCAGCAGGGTGCGCAGGCTTACCTGAAAAAGCAGTACACCACGATTTCTATCGTTGGTATCGTTCTCTTTGTCGTCATTCTTTGCGTTCCTGGTTTGGGCGCTAAGACCGCTTTCGGATTTGCCATTGGCGCCATCCTTTCAGGCGCTTGCGGCTTTATCGGTATGAACGTTTCCGTCAAGGCTAACGTCCGCACCGCACAGGCTGCTTTCAAGGGCATGGAAGAAGCACTTGACGTCGCCTTTAAGGGCGGTTCGATCACCGGCATGCTCGTTGTCGGTCTCGGCCTCTTGGGCGTTGCAGGCTACATGGCCTTCCTCGTCATCACAGCCCCTGAGACCGCTGGTCTCTATGAGACGATTAAGCCCTTGATTGGCTTGGCTTTCGGTTCTTCTTTGATTTCCATCTTCGCTCGTTTGGGCGGCGGCATCTTCACAAAGGGTGCTGACGTCGGTGCTGACTTGGTCGGCAAGGTCGAAGCTGGTATTCCTGAAGACGACCCCCGCAACCCCGCCGTAATCGCCGATAACGTCGGTGATAACGTTGGTGACTGCGCTGGTATGGCTGCTGACCTCTTTGAAACCTATGCCGTGACACTTGTCGCGACAATGATGATTGGTGCTCTTTCCGAAACTGGCGATGCGGCTAGCCTCGTTGCCTACCCGCTCCTCCTTGGTGCCGTTTCGATTATCGCCTCCATCGTTGGTACACACTTTGTGAAGTACATCCCCGGTAAGAAGATTATGACCGCTCTTTATCGTGGTCTTATCGTCGCGGGTGCAATTGCCGCGGTTGCCTTCTGGCTCGTGGGTCTTTGCGTCTTCTCTGAAGAGGGTTCTCTCCCTGACGGCGTGACAACGTCTGCTGTCTTTGGTGCCGCTCTCGTAGGTCTCGTTCTCACAGGCCTTATGGTTGTCATCACCGAGTACTACACTGGCACAGAATACGCCCCGGTGCGTGCTGTTGCGAAGGCCTCTACAACAGGCCACGGCACGAACATCATTCAGGGTTTGGCCGTCTCCATGAAGGCTACAGCGCTTCCTGTGTTGGCAGTCGTTGTTGCCATTATGATTAGCTACTCCTGCGCTGGCCTCTACGGTGTTGCTATTGCTGCGACCTCCATGCTTACGATGGCTGGTATCGTCGTTGCTCTCGACGCCTATGGCCCGATTACAGATAACGCCGGTGGTATTGCCGAGATGAGCGAACTCGATGAGAAGGTCCGTAACATCACAGACCCCCTCGATGCAGTTGGCAATACAACGAAGGCCGTGACAAAGGGTTATGCGATTGGCTCCGCTGGTCTTGCTGCCCTCGTCCTCTTCTCCGACTACACACACTCCCTAAAGCAAGTCTTTGACGTTGACTTCACATTCGATCTCTCGAATCCGTACGTCATCGTTGGTTTGATCATCGGTGGTTTGATTCCTTACCTCTTCGGCGCTATGGCTATGGAAGCTGTCGGCCGTGCCGCTGGATCCGTTGTTGTGGAAGTCCGTCGTCAATTTAAGGAAATCACTGGCATCATGGAAGGCACAGCCCGCCCGGATTACTCCAAGGCCGTTGGCATGCTCACGGGTGCTGCGATTAAGGAAATGATTCTTCCTTCCATCCTTCCGGTCATCGTTCCGGTCTTGGTCGGCCTCTTCCTTGGCCCGCAGGCCTTGGGTGGTGTTCTGATGGGCACGATTGTGACAGGCATCTTCGTTGCCATTTCAATGACAACAGGTGGTGGTGCTTGGGATAACGCTAAGAAGTACATCGAAGATGGTAACTTCGGTGGCAAGGGAAGCGAAGCCCACAAAGCGGCTGTCACGGGCGACACCGTTGGCGATCCCTACAAGGATACCGCGGGTCCCGCTGTTAACCCCTTGATTAAGATTATTAACATCGTGGCTTTGTTGATCGTTCCGATTCTCTAATCCCCAAGTTAATTTAAATCTTTTTTGGGCGGCGCTAAGAAATTAGCGCCGCTTTTTTTCGTGCGAAAAAAGAACTGAAAAGCCTTGAAACAATACGCGTTAACGAAACGCATGTAATCCACTAAAATGTGGCGCACTCCTTAAGGGAAAAAACTCACAATGAAAAAAAATCTATTTGAGATTGCCGCAATTACCCTTGCCTGCGTCGCTCTTGTCGGTTGCACAGGTACAGCACCAAAAAATTCAGAAGCACAACTCCGTGCAGATTACAAAGTCTTTACTGATGCAACTTGGCTTCCAGAATCGAACATTCGAGCTCCCTATGGCGCAACAGAAATAGCGCTTCCCATCACAAAAGTTCTCGAGAAAGGCGTCTACGCCTTCGATGAAACGGTAGAAAGCCGCGTCGAGATGAGGCCAGTTGATGCTACGACTTACGTTCTCCGAGAGACCATCGAAGAAACGGCGGAAAGAGCCCTAAGTTGGGGAACAGGTGCTTCAGTTCTCTATCGGAACGGACGCCCCGTTACAGAGTGGGGAAAGACAACCGCCCAACTTTTACCCGATGGAAGACTACTTATTTCTGTTCGCGACAAGATTAAAGTGAACTTTGCCGCGCGAGTTCTCTCTTACAACGTCTCTGGCAAACCCGTGCGCCAGATTGTTCGCGATACAAATAACCAGCCTGACACCTACGCTTGGTACATGAAACCCAATCGGATTTTCCCAACGGGGTCTGTGGCTTACATCTTCACCTATTGGCTTGGAGATGACGAAGTGATTCTTCCCGCGGAAGGAACCTTCACAGGTGCCTCCACTTTAGAGAAACTTCTTGAAAACTTCTCCAAAGAGCAGCCCTTCTGCCTCTCTTACATCGACCACACGAAGGCAAATCCTTATGGGGTTCTCTTTGACAAAGAAACACTTCCAAAGAAAGGCGTCTTTAAGTTGCTTCACAACATTTCGCGCCTTGGGATGGCTCCAGAACCCGAAGGAAAATTCTTCCTCTATAACACCAATCACGACAATCTCTTCTGCCAAAGAGAGCCGACAAAGAATCGTGTGACTGGGACTTGGAAGATTCGGAAGATTCACGGAACGCGCGTCTTGGAACTTAATCGGCCCGAGTCGGTGCCGAGTTCAGACTTTGGCATTCAACCCATTAACAAAGATTCCATCTCTGTGGGTTTTGCTGAGATTGAATCCGTCTCTTCCTCTGGCCGCGTACAGAAACACGTCGTTCCTGTTCGTATACTAAAAAACAACAAACCGATTACAGATTTCCGTGTTAAGTTCAATGAGAGAGCAGCCTCGGCAGTTCGCTACGCCATTGACGAAGCCGCCGCATCTGTAAAAGCATTAGAAAAACAAAACTAAATAGAAAACGTTACATGACAGCTAAAATCATTGATGGCAAGGCTCTTGCCGCATCCGTTCGGGCCGCTTTAAAAGGTCGCGTTGAGGCACTTGCCGCCCGAGGGCATAAACCCGGGCTTGCCGTTATCCTCGTTGGAGACAATCCAGCAAGTCAAGTTTATGTTCGCAACAAACTGCGCTCCTGCGCAGAAGTTGGCATTGAAAGTTTTTCTTATCACTTAAGTTCTGACGCAAGCGAAAAAGAACTCTTAGAACTTATTGAGAAACTTAACAAGGATAGCGCCGTTGATGGCATCCTCGTGCAACTACCGGTGCCAAAACAGATTAACCCTGCCTCAGTCATTGCTGCTATTTCCCCAGAGAAGGATGTCGATGGGTTTCACGCTGTCAACGCGGGGCTACTTCTAACGAGGTCAAAGGGGCAAAAGGATAACTGCTTTGTTCCTTGCACACCCGCAGGGATTATGCGGATGATTGACACAACAGGTGTTGACCTCACAGGGAAGACTGCTGTTGTTGTTGGGAGAAGTAATATCGTTGGGAAACCCATCGCGCTTCTTCTCCTTGAGAGAAACGCCACAGTCACTATCGCTCACAGTCGCACAAAAGATCTCGCAGCGTTAACAAAGACTGCAGACGTCCTTGTTGTTGCCGTTGGTCGCGAGAAGACAGTCACAGCCGACATGGTAAAACCCGGGGCTCTCGTTATCGACGTAGGGATTAATCGCAACGCAGAAGGTCACTTGTGTGGCGACGTGGACACAGAACCCACTAAAGAAGTCGCGGGTTGGATTACACCCGTCCCTGGTGGCGTCGGTCCCATGACAATTGCAATGCTCTTAGAGAATGCCGTTCTTTCCGCAGAAAGACGCATAAAGTAGTTAGCCTCTAGGCCTAAAAAAAGGATATTTCGGTTATGACAAACCCCTTAATCGAGCAGGGTGACCTGCTTCGTTTTGATGCAATTACGCCCGCGTGCGTAACAGAAGCCATCAAGACTCACCTTAAAGATGCAACGCTCGCTCTAGAAGCGGTAACGCGCGATGAAACCCCTGCAACGTGGGATGCGGTTGTTGAACCCTTAAAGAGCGCGACAGAGAAGTTACACCGCGCTTGGGGCGCTCTTAATCACCTCATGGGTGTTGCAGACTGCGAAGGGTGGCGCAAGGCTTATGCGGAAAACGTTGAAGCCGTGACGACCTTCTCTGTTCAAGCCTCGCAGAACGCTAAGCTCTATGCCAAGTACAAAGCAATGCTCACAAACGGCGAATATGAGAAGCTTGATAGCGTGCGGCGCCGTGTCATCGATCACACAATCCGTGACTTTAAATTAAGTGGGGCGGAACTTGACGCAGAGAAGAAAGCGCGCTTAGAAGAGATCGCTCAAGAAGAGGCTCTTCTCTCGCAGCAATTTAGCCAAAACCTTCAGGATGCAACAGACGCTTTTGCGCTCGATATTGCGGATAAGAAAGAACTCGCGGGGGTCCCCGAGAGCGCCTTAAAACTTTACGAAGCACAGGCAAAAGCCGCGGGGAAGACAGGCTATCGCATTGGACTAACGTTTCCGAACTATCTCCCAATCCTACGCTACGCTGAGAATCGCGCTTTAAGAAGTAAATTACATAAAGCTTATTCGATTCGTGCTTCCGACTTAGGGTCTGAAAAACAAAACAATGGCCCCATCATTCGTAAGCTTCTCACCCTTCGCGCGGAGGAAGCCTCTTTACTTGGCTTTAAGAATGCCGCAGAAGAGTCTCTTGCGACCAAGATGGCAGATAGCCC
>CAZHBC010000049.1:0-6585 GCA_964530715.1 uncultured Sutterella sp.
AATTGAAGTTCCAAAGACTAGGAAAAGAGGTAGATCCGTTACTTGAGGATGCGCTTACACAGATGAAAAAGCACGACTATGGTGCTCACGCGAGAAAACCCCTTTTAAGGGTTGCTGCTGTCTTCTCTGAAGAAAAGAAAGCTTTTGTCGCTTGGAAAGTGGTGCTCTAGAGAAGAAATTTTGCGTTAAAAACGAAAGTGGCAGTTCGGGGGAGAAAACCGAGGAAATCTCGGGAGAAAAGCCTCCTACTTTTTCTTGATTTTCAAGAAGATTTTTGTAACATGCCCGCGGATGTGTTTGTTTGTGGTAAAGTTCGGGAGAAAAGTGGGAAAAAGTGGTTTTTCCTGCGCTTAAATTGTCTTCATTTCTCCTAGAGGCAAAGCTGTGTTCCAAGGAACGTCGTTACTTACGCTTGATGCACGAGGCCGCATCGGGATTCCCGTGCGCCATCGTGAAAGCTTTAAGACGCCACTTGTGACATTAACGCGTCACCCTGACGGCTGCGTTTTGCTTTATCCACGCGAACTTTGGGAAGAAAAGCGTGCGGCGCTTTCTGCGTTACCGTACTCGGCCCGCAATTTCCAGCGAATCGTCTTGGGTAGTGCCGTTGACTTGGAATTAGACGCGGTGGGTCGCCTTCTTATCCCTGTGGAATTAAGAACGCTATGTGGCTTAAAGCGCGATGTATCGCTCGTAGGCCTTGGAGATCACTTGGAGATATGGGATGCCAAACGATTGCTTGCCCAGGAGAAGGCAAGTATTCGTGATGGCTTCGGCGAAGCGGCCGAAAACTTTAAGTTCTAAGGAGGCACGAATGTCAATTGCGTGCGCTTCTGAAGGGCTTTTGAAGCACCGGCCAGTTCTACCCTGTGCAGCAGACATCTACCTCGTGCGTAATCCCGATGGCATCTATGTCGATGCGACTTTCGGTCGTGGTGGACACACAAAACTTATCCTCGGAAAGCTTTCCCCCAAGGGACGACTTTTTGCATTCGATCGCGATAAAGAAGCCCTTGATGTCGCAGGCGAAATCCGGGATTCACGCTTTACGATTATTGGGGCACCTTTCTCAAGATTAGCCGAAGAACTCGCTTTCCGTGGCATTGCGCACGTTGATGGCGTCCTTATGGATATCGGTGTCAGTAGTCCCCAAATTGATGATCCACAACGGGGATTTTCTTTTCGCTTTGATGGTCCCTTGGATATGCGCATGGATCAAACGCAAGGGATGACAGCCGCTGACTGGCTAAGAGAGAAAAGCGAAGCGGAGATTGAAACCGTCATCCGTGAATACGGAGAAGAGCGGTACGCGAAGGCTATCGCTCGAGCGATTACTCGGGAAGAGAAAGAAAATCCGATTCTCACGACTTCGCACTTAGCGGCGCTTCTTGAACGTACGGTTCCAAGAAGTTCTCACGATCAGACACAACACCCTGCAACGCGGACTTTTCAGGCACTGCGCATTGCGGTTAACGATGAGTTAGGAGAGCTTAAGAAAGCACTCACGGCCGCGGGTTCTATTCTTGATGCGGGTGGACGTCTAGCGGTCATTTCTTTTCACTCGCTTGAAGATAGGATTGTGAAGCGCTTTTTCTCTGAAGGCGCAAAGCCTGCGGCGGCAATCGACCCAAGGCTTATCCTACGCGCCTCCGAGATGCCTCCTGCTCTTTGGTGTGAATGCGAGAGGATTCTTCCCGACGAAAAAGAGATTGAAGAAAATCCGCGCTCTCGCAGCGCCGTGCTTCGCCTTGCCACAAGGACGGAAGCCCCATGGAAAGACTATGGGAGGCGCCTATGAGATTTGATCTTTCGCGCTTTTCCGATAGAGTCCTTTCCTTTATCGCCATCGCAAGCGCTATTGTGCTTTTTATAAGCTGTTTTTACCTTGTGCAATCGCAGTACAAGGTTCGCATGCTTACAGCGGAAAAAGAGCGTGTGGAACGCGTAAGACACGCGCTTTTAGATGAGTCAAGCCAACTCGCGCTAGAACTCTCCCGCGCGGCGCTTCCAAAGTATGTCATTTCGCGGGCAAACGAATTGGGTTACGTGAATGCCGATGTCAAGAACACGGTGATGATTCAGGTTCCCGCAAACCAATTTGGTCGTATTCGTCTCGAGGTGCGTAAATGAAACGTTTCTTCGAGAGACTTTGGCAAAAACTCTACGCAAAGGCGCTTGCGGCACTACACGCCGATAGCGCTCCGAGACGCAATGAGCAACAGGGCGAAGAAGCTATGCTTGGCGCCCAGATTCCGAGTAGCCGAAGCCGTTGGGCATTCGCTCTTATGGTGGGAGCTTTTGCCACACTTCTTGTACGTTCTGCTTATTTGCAGTGTGGTATTCAGACGGAGTTCCTGCAGAAAAAAGGCGAAGAGCGCTATGCACGAACCATAACGGTTCCTGCACAACGTGGGCGTATTCTGGATCGCAACGGTATCGTTCTCGCAAGTTCTATCCCTGCTAAGAGTATTTGGGCAATTCCCAGTGAAGCAAGGCAAGCGGGGGATGCGAAGTTAAAAGCCTTAGCGGACCTTCTTGAAGTTCCTCTTTCTTCTATTAAGACGAAACTTTCGGAAAAGAAAAACCGCACCTTCGTCTATCTCGCTAGAAAGATTGATATCGATACGGCAAAGAAGATTTCTGAACTCAATGTCCCTGGGGTCTACGACGAAGAAGAAGCGAAACGTAATTATCCCGACGGAGAAGTTTCCGCGCACGTTGTGGGTTACACGGATACGGATAACAGGGGACGCGAAGGGGTGGAACTCGCAAGTGATGGAATTCTCTCTGGAGAAAAGGGACTTCGTTACATCATTCGCGATCGCTTGGGGCAACGCGTCGATGGCGCATGGCTAAAGGAAGCCACTCGTGGTAGAGACGTTGTTCTTTCGATTGATTCTCGCTTGCAATACATCGCTTACAAGGCCGTGCGTCGTGCCGTGGAGGACACGGGAGCAAAGGCAGGCGCAGTTGTGGTTGCTGATGTGCACACGGGAGAAATTCTCGCGATGAACAATTGGCCAACCTATGACCCGAATCAGAGAAAAGATCTCCGTATCGAGAATGTTCGCAACCGAGTGCTCACTGATATGTTTGAGCCTGGGAGCACGATGAAGCCTTTTGCCATCGCTAAGGCTCTCGACCTCGGTATCGTTCGCCCAGACACATTGGTGGAAACTAACCCAGGTGTTTTAACGATTGGCGACAGGAACATTTCCGATACGCATAACTATGGTCTACTCACAGTAAGCCAAATCGTTTCTAAGTCTTCAAACATCGGCACCTGCAAGATCGCGCTTGAAATCAATAGTGAAGATCTTTGGTCAACCTATGATGCCTTAGGGTTTGGTAATGCACCCAACCTTAATTTCCCAGGGGCAATCCGCGGGAAATTGCGTCGTGGGAACCTCTGGAGGCCGATTGAGAAAGCAACAATCTCCTACGGCTATGGCATTTCGGTTTCCTTGATGCAGTTGGTGCGTGCCTACACGGCTCTTGCTCGTAACGGCGATGTTATTGACCTTACCTTTAAAAAGAGTCCTAAGGAGGCTACGGGTAAGCAGGTTTTCCGCCCTGAAGTCGCTCGCCAGATGCGCGCAATGATGAGTAATACGGTTCTCTCAGGTGGCACCGCACAGCGGGTCAATATTCAAGGTTATACAGTCGCAGGAAAGACGGGAACTGCTAATAAACTGCGCGACGGAAAGTATGTAGATAAGTTAGCCGTAGGGAGTTTCGTGGGAATGGCTCCTGCAAGCCATCCGAGACTCATTGTTGCTGTGATGATTGATGAGCCGTCACGCGGAAGTTATTTCGGGGGAACGGTTGCAGCCCCAGTCTTTAACGAAGTGATGGCAGGTGCCTTGCGACTCATTGGGGTGAATCCAGATGCGCCCGAGTACACGGCTTCTCCTGGTATAGCGATTCGAGGAATGCGTCATGACTGAGGAAAAGGATTGGCGAGAGAAGACGCGAGAGTGGCTCGCCGCCCGAGTTAAAAAAGGCTCTCACTTAAGAATCGACTCGCGAGACATCACGGAAGGCGATGTCTTTATTGCTCTTAAGGGGGCAAAGGTCGATGCAATGCGGTTCGTTCCCGTTGCGGCTGCAAAGGGGGCTCGAGCTGTCTTAAGTGAGAAGCGAGAAGACATAGCAGCTCCCTCTCAAGTAGAGCGCTTGGAAGTGGAGAATCTAAGAGAGCGTTTAGGGTGGGTTGCTTCGGACTTTTACGGAAACCCATCTGCGAGTCTCTTTGGTGTTGCCATCACGGGAACCAACGGAAAAACTAGCGTAAGCCATTGGTGTACGGCACTCTTAACAAAGTTGGGAATGCCCTGCGCTGCAATTGGAACAATCGGTACCTTTTTTGAAGGCGCTGCTGTGAAAGCGCCTGCTCTTACCACGCCAGATGCGGCGAGCGTGCAGGGACTTTTCTACGATATAAAGGAAGCGGGCGCAAAGGCTTTTGCCATTGAGGCAAGTTCGATTGGCCTTGTGCAAGGCCGCCTTGCTGGAACAACTGTTGACACAGCGGTTTTCACAAACCTCACACGGGACCATTTGGATTACCACAAGACAGAGCAGGCCTATGCGGAAGCGAAGGCGCTTCTTTTCGCCTTCCCAGGGCTTAAGAGAGCCGTGTTGAATTTGGATGATGCTTTCGGGCGAGAGCTTGCACTGCGCACGGTAAAGGCTGGCATTGAAACCGTGGGTTACGGTGTTGAGGGTGAGGCAGATACCCGAGAAGTAAGTGAAAAAGTCCATCGACTTTTCGCAAGAAATGTCCATTCTGAGGCCTCTGGCATGGCCTTTGATGTCTCTTGGGAGGGAAAGAACTACACGGTAAGAGCAAAGGTTCTCGGTCTTTTTAATGTCTATAACCTTTTAGCAGTTGCCGCTGTGGCTTTGGGCGCAGGATTCCCAGCAGAAGTTGTCTTTAAAGAAATTGCTGTGTTGCAGCCTCCCGCCGGGCGCCTACAGGTTTACACGCGCCCAGGGATGCCTCTTGCGGTTGTTGATTATTGCCACACACCAGATGCAATCGAAAAGGCTCTTACGGCTCTGCGTCCAACAGCCGCAAAACGTGGCGGAAAACTCTGGATTGTTTTTGGTGCTGGAGGCGACCGCGATCACGGAAAACGCCCCGTAATGGGAGAGGTGGCTGAGAGACTATCGGATGTGGCAATTGTCACAAATGACAATCCGAGAACGGAAGTGCCAGAGGCAATTGCCGAGGCAATCTGCGCAGGGTTTAAAGGTAAGAAGCCCCAAGTTATCCTCGATAGACGTGAGGCAATCGTAGAGACGTTCTGCCGTGCGGCCCCAGAGGATGTGCTCCTCATCGCTGGTAAGGGGCACGAAGACTATCAAGAAGTCTCTGGCGTTAAACACCATTTCAGCGATATTGAGACAGCACGAGAGGCTGCTAACGAACGTTTTGTTCGCGAAAGGAAGGAAGAATGCAAGACGCTGTAAGTCAGAATTGGACACTGGATAAGCTTACGACTGCCTTAAAAGGACTTGTCCTTGAAGTGCGAGGTGCAAGCGGTAAGCTTTTCACTTCGATTACAACTGACTCTAGAGAGGTTTCCGAAGGAGAGGTTTTCGTCGCCCTTCGCGGAGAAAAGTTTGACGGTCACGATCACGCCACAGAGGCGGCAAGAAAGGGCGCAGGGGTTCTTATTCTCGAAAAGCCCGTTGAAGCGGAGTGCCCCGAGATTATTGTTCGCGATACGCGGGAAGCCTATGGCGCAATTGCCCGTGCTTGGAGGTCACAGTTTTCTATTCCCTTGATTGCCGTTGTTGGATCAAATGGAAAAACCACGACAACGCAAATGATTGGGAGCATTCTTTCCGCGGCGGTCGCCCCAGGTGAATCCCTCTGTACGGAAGGAAACTTCAACAACGAAGTCGGTATTCCGCGGATGCTTTTACGACTTAAGCCCGAGACGCGAATCGCTGTGATTGAAGCAGGGATGAATCACCCAGGAGAGATGGCACGCCTAGCTAATTGGGTGAGGCCTACGGTTGTTGTTGTCACGAATGCACAGCGTGAACATCAGGCCTATATCGATGGCGTTGAAGAGTCCGCACGGGAAAATGGCATGATGATTGTGGCGCTTAGCGCGAAGGGAACCGCGGTGTTGCCTCTTACGGATCCGTCACTTAAGATTTGGACAAATCTTGCTAGAGCTAGAGGCTGCTCAGTCTTGACCTATGCGGCAAACGCTGAAGGTTCTCAAGTAAAGGTAAGGCGTGAGGGCACAAAACTCATAATTGCGACCCCAGCGAGAACGGTTGAAACAACGCTTACGATGCCAGGCGCACACGCCACGCACGATGCCGCCGCCGCTGCGGCTGCAGCACTTTCCGCAGGCGTTGATCTTGAAAGTATCGCCCGTGGGTTAGCGAATTTCCGGGCCGTAAAGGGCCGTGGTGAGATGCATCACTTAAGTAACGGCGCAACACTCATCGATGAATCTTATAACGCAAATCCCGATAGCATGCGGGCGGCAATTGATTTGCTTTCCTCTATGAGTGCACCGCGCGTGCTTGTTGCAGGAGAAATGGGGGAACTCGGTGAGA
>CAZHBC010000049.1:6685-8257 GCA_964530715.1 uncultured Sutterella sp.
TCTATGAGTGCACCGCGCGTGCTTGTTGCAGGAGAAATGGGGGAACTCGGTGAGAAGAGCGCCGAGTATCACGCAGAAGTCGTCCGCTACGCCAAGACTAAGGGAATTGAAGCTCTCTTCACAACGGGCGAGAAGATGCAAGAAGCGACGGACCTCTTCGGAGCAAGTGGAATTTACTTTACTACGCGCGATGCGCTTACGACGGCGTTACTTGAACTCATAAAGAGTCCCTGTAGCATCCTCGTGAAAGGGAGCCACTACGTGGGTCTTCAAGCGGTTGTCAGTGCGGTGCTAGAAAAATACGGTCCGAAAGACTCCCAAGCGGAGCTGTAAGGAAGAGTAGGGATGTTATTAAGTATTTGTCAGTGGCTTTCTGAAAGTGTTCGTGCTTTCAATGTTTTTAATTACCTAAGCCTTAGAGCCCTTTTGGCAGCTCTCACAGCAATGGCTATAGGTTTTTGTGCGGCCCCTCGAGTTATTGCCCGCCTTCGGGCAATGAAAATTGGTCAGGCTGTTAGAGAAAATGGTCCCAAGACGCATCTTGTGAAAGATGGTACACCGACGATGGGTGGTGTCCTAATTCTTGTAAGTATCGGGATTTCGACACTTCTTTGGATGGATCTTTCGAATCGCTTCGTTTGGGTCGTGCTCTTTGTCACTCTTTGCTATGGGTTGATTGGCTGGTCAGATGACTACAGAAAGGTTGTCCATCACGATCCGCACGGAATGAGCGCAAAGGAAAAATTCGCTTGGCAAAGTCTCGTGGGATTTGTTGCGGCTGTGTACTTAGCGTTCGCCGTTTCAATGCCCGCGAATACGGATGTTTGGGCGGCTCTCGCACAGTGGGTTCAAAGTGGCTTTGCGAGTAACCAAGTTTCAAAACTTGACCTCTTGGTCCCCTTCTTTAAGGAAATTGCATTCCCCTTTGGTATTTGGGGTTTTATCTTTCTCACCTACATTGTGATTGTTGGAACGTCGAATGCCGTAAACCTCACAGATGGCCTAGATGGTTTGGCAATTCTCCCGTGTGTGATGGTGGGTTCCGCCCTTGGAATCTTTGCCTACGTTGTGGGGCGTCCTGACTTTGCAAATTATTTACTTTTTCCCTATATCCCCGGCGCAGGAGAACTCGTTGTTGTCTGTGCGGCACTCGCCGGTGCCGGTCTTGCATTCCTCTGGTTTAACACGTACCCAGCAGAGGTCTTTATGGGGGACGTCGGGGCTCTCGCCCTGGGAGGTTGCTTAGGGACAGTTGCCGTTATCGCCCGCCAGGAGATTGTGCTTGCCATCATGGGGGGCATCTTTGTTGTTGAGACGCTCTCGGTGATGATTCAAACGACATATTTCCGCTTCACACACGGAAAGCGCTTCTTCCTGATGGCTCCAATTCACCATCACTTTGAACTAAAGGGTTGGAAAGAAACACAGGTCGTTGTCCGCTTTTGGATTATTACGTTTATCTTGGTCTTAATCGGTTTGGCGACACTCAAGATTCGCTAGAAGAAGCGATTCGTAAGAAAGGAATTCTCGCATTATGAAAAAGGCTTTGGTTTTAGGTTGTGGCGCATCAGG
>CAZHBC010000050.1:0-8221 GCA_964530715.1 uncultured Sutterella sp.
GCGATGCGAGAGACAGAAAAGAAGATGCTTGCCTGTGCGAAGGATTTGGATTTTGAACAGGCGGCTCTCTTACGCGATAAGTTAGAAGCACTTCGTAAGAAGGTTTTTGGTGTGAGTTCTGCTAAGTAGGAACTTTTTTACGGAAGAAGTTTCTTTGCCAAGGGAAGAATTTCTTCTCTCTTAGTTACAGTGGCTGTGTAATTCCAATCTGCAGCAGGCGCGCCGTACCCCCAAGAGACTGCAACAGAGGCAATACCTGCGGCATTGGCCGCCGTGATGTCGCGTGCCTCATCTCCAAAATAGATTGCGCGATTGGCAGGAAGCCCTACTTGCCTTAAAGCCTCCAAAAGGGGCTCTGGATTCGGTTTCATTTTGGGCGTCGTATCCCCTGCGATTAGACAGGCTGGGGTAGGGGCTTTGGCAAAAAGCTTTTCTACTAGGGGCTTAGCAAGTCGCATTGCCTTATTTGTCACAATTCCCCAGAGGAATCCCGCTTTCTCAGTGGAAGCGAGCACATCGAGAATCCCTTCAAAGGGGTAAGAATTGTCAGCCATATGGCCTGCGTACCAGGTAAGAAACTCTTCCCGCAAGGCGCCGTAACGGGAATCTTCTGGCGTAATTCCTAGTGTGGCACGCAAAAGCCCTTTGGCTCCCGTCCCTGCGTAAGGGCGAAGTTCTTCATAGGGCATAGGAGAGAATCCCTCTTTAGTGCGAATGAAGTTTGCCGCCGCACATAGGTCAGGGGCGGTATTCAAAATCGTCCCATCCAAGTCAAAAAGAAGAATCCCTTGCGCCATAGAGAAAGCCCTTAACTAGAAAGTGCCTTTTTCTTTGTCGTGCGCTTCGCCGTTCCTGCACGCGTCTTCTTTGCGTGTGTTGGAGGTTTCGGAGCTCCCTTTTTGGGGCTGCGCTTCTTCCGAGGAGAAGAGGCAGGTTTCTTCGCGGGTTCTTCTTCCTTTTCAGGGATTGGACGATAAAGAACAAGTGTCTTTCCAATCGCCTGAATGCGAGCGCAGCCTAGGCTGTCAGCAAGTTCTTCGTAGATTTTCGTACGCTCTTCCCTGTCATCCCCTGGGACGTGAACCTTAATGAGACCGTGAGAGGTGAGGGCGCGGTCGATTTCTTTTACAACCGCTTCGGTTAGTCCTGAGGCACCGAGCAACACAGAAAACGTAATGTGGTGCGCATCAGCACGAAGTTTGATTTTTTCATCGCGGTGAAGAATGAGTTCAGACATAATTTCGATTGCAGTTTCGTTTGTTGAAACATATTTAGTTTTAAGTTAAGCGCATTTTAGCGAGCAACATGCCTAAATCGACCAAAAAACTGCGTTCAAACCGTGCGTGGATTGAACGCCACATCAATGACCCTTTTGTGAAAAAGAGTCGCGCTGAGGGGTATCGTGCCCGTTCGGCCTATAAATTATTGGAATTAAACGAAAAAGAAAAGCTTTTCCACCCTGGTGTTACCGTTGTGGACTTGGGAAGTGCCCCAGGGAGTTGGACACAGGTTGCTCGGGGCAAAATGGTAGACGCGAAGGGCGTTTTCTCTGGGCGCTTAATTTCCATGGATATCCTTCCAATGGAACCCGTTGACGGAGCAACTTTCATTCAAGGGGACTTTAGAGAACAATCTGTTGCAGACAAACTATCTGAAGTTCTCGCTCAAGACAAAGTGGATGTCGTCCTAAGTGACATGGCGCCTAACCTCTCAGGCATCGCGGCCGCAGACGCTGCCGCAAGCCTACTTCTTAATGAATTGGCTTTGGACTTTGCCCTAGAGCATTTAAAGGAAAAAGGGGTTTTTGTCGCAAAGGTCTTTCAAGGCTCTGGCTACTCACAGTTTATCGAGACCTTAAAACACGCCTTTCGCACCGTTTCCCAACGTAAGCCCGAGGCAAGTCGAGACACGAGCGCTGAGATGTATGTGGTCTGTAGGGGATTGAAGCCAGGGAAGTAACCCTGCGTAACGTTCGTTACGTCTAAAAACAAATTTACGCGCAAATCGCGCAAAAATAGTGCAAAAGCACAATGAGGAATCTCCTTAAAACGGATAGACTACGCTTTTGCCTATCAGTGGCGGTGATTTCCCCCACAAAAGAATTCGTAATAGACAAGGAGTCCTGATTTTGGATAAGAGGATGCTTCAGCGCTTAGCGGTTTGGTGTTTAATCGCTTTTGTGCTTTTTACCGTTTTCCGTCAATTCAGTGGCGACCAACACCAAGTTGTTGGAAACCTCGATCAAACGAGCTACACCCAGTTTATGGAAGATGCCAAGGCTGGGAAGATTCGCCGTGTTGATGTACAAGGGCGGCGTATCACTGTCACGCCCGCAGAGGGACACGTCTATTCGATTACAAGCCCTGGGGACTTGTGGATGGTCGAAGACCTCCGTAAGAATGGCGTACAGGTCTACGGGAAACCCGAGGAGGAAGCTTCCTTCCTTGAGCAGGTTTTCATCAGCTGGTTCCCGATGCTTCTCTTAATTGGCGTGTGGATTTTCTTCATGCGTCAGATGCAGACGGGCGGCAAAGGCGGTGGCCCATTCTCCTTTGGAAAGAGCAAGGCTCGTATGCTTAACGAAACCACCAATAAGGTGCGGTTCGCAGATGTCGCAGGCTGTGACGAGGCAAAAGAAGACGTTCAAGAGGTGGTTGACTTCCTTAAAGACCCTTCGAAATTCCAACGTTTGGGTGGCCACATCCCACGTGGCATCTTGCTTGTGGGGTCTCCTGGAACAGGTAAGACACTCCTTGCGAAGGCAATCGCAGGCGAGGCGGGTGTCCCCTTCTTCTCGATTTCAGGCTCCGACTTCGTCGAGATGTTCGTAGGCGTCGGTGCCTCTCGCGTGAGAGACATGTTTGAGACAGCCAAGAAAAACGCCCCATGCATTATCTTCATCGACGAAATCGATGCTGTGGGCCGTCAACGTGGTGCGGGCTTAGGCGGTGGTAACGACGAACGTGAACAGACTCTTAACCAGATGCTTGTCGAAATGGATGGCTTTGAGACTGGCACCAACGTCATTGTTGTTGCTGCTACGAATAGACCTGACGTTTTGGATCCCGCTTTGATGAGACCAGGCCGCTTTGACCGCCAGGTCGTTGTGCCGCTTCCTGATATTCGGGGTCGCGAACAGATTCTTGCTGTGCACATGAAAAAGATTCCGCTCGGAGCCGATGTTCGTGCAGATTTAATTGCGCGCGGCACTCCGGGATTCTCAGGTGCTGACCTCGCTAACCTTGTAAACGAAGCAGCTCTCTTTGCTGCGCGCCGCAATGGCCGCGTCGTTGAGATGCATGATTTTGAACTTGCGAAAGACAAGATCATGATGGGCGCAGAGCGTAAGTCCATGGTGATGACTGAGGACGAACGCCGTAACACCGCCTACCACGAATCCGGTCACGCTCTTGTTGCGAAGTTGATGCCTAAGTCTGACCCGGTGCATAAAGTAACAATCGTGCCACGCGGAAGGGCCCTCGGGTTGACGATGCAACTTCCGGAAACCGATCGCTACGCCTACGATAAGCAGTATCTACTCACAAGGATTGCAATTCTCTTTGGTGGCCGTATTGCCGAAGAAATCTTCATGCACCAAATGACCACGGGTGCGAGTAACGACTTTGAACGTGCAACACAACTTGCGCGCGACATGGTGATGCGTTACGGCATGAGTGAAAAGATGGGCGTGATGGTTTATGCAGAAAACGAAGGTGAGGTCTTCTTAGGGAGATCCGTCACAAAGACCACACACATCTCAGAAAAGACGATGCAGGCCGTGGACGCTGAAGTGCGTCGCATCTTAGAGGAGCAGTATGGGCTTGCCCGGAAGCTTATCGAAGAAAACCGTGAGAAGATTGAAAAGATGGCCGCAGCTCTCCTTAAGTGGGAAACGCTCGATGCTCCGCAATTAGATGACATCATGGCAGGAAAAGACCCACGCGAGCCGAAACCCCCAGAATCAGGCTCCTCAGAGAAGCCAGCCGAGGCAGATAAGAAGCCCTCTGAAGAAGCCCCTTCTATGAAAGAAGCGCCTCAGGAAGAAGGTGCCTCGGAGGAGACTACGGAAGAATCCGTTAAAAAGCCACGGCGTCGAACTACCAAGAAGGAAGATGCTCCCGAAGAGGATGCGGATTCCTTAAAGTAGAGAAAAAAGAGTAACTAGGGGCGTCCTAAAAGAAGAATGGGGCGCCTTTAGTTTTTTTAGGGAAAGGAACTCCTGTTATGGCTCACGCAAAGTTTTGGCAATGTCGAGATCGAGTAATCGACCTCACGGAGCCAGTCATTATGGGAATCGTGAATGTGACTCCTGACTCGTTTTCTGACGGGGGCCTTCACGCAACGCACGATAAGGCCGTAGCCTTTGCGAGAAAACTTGCAGCGGATGGGGCAGAGATCCTTGACATTGGGGCAGAGTCAACGAGACCTGGAGCCGCCCCCGTCTCCTTTGAAGAAGAAGCGGATCGTGCACTCCCTGTCATCGAAGCCCTTGTTAAAGAGGGATTTACGGTTTCTGTAGACACCTATAAGCCACAGATGATGCGAGAAGCCCTCGCTCTAGGGGCACACATCATTAACGATGTGAAAGCCCTAACTGAAGAGGGTGCTCTAGAAGCGGTTGCGGGTTCTGGCGCAGGCGTCGTCCTTATGCACTTTGATGCCGTGAGGGAGGGTCATCTTTTTGAAGATATCGAAGGCTTCTTAAAGGAGCGCGTAGCGGCGTCAATAAAAGCAGGTATTTCTCGCGAAACACTTTCTCTAGACCCAGGGTTTGGTTTCGGGAAGACGATGGAAGAAAACATCGAACTCTTAGAGAGATTTGAAGAATTTGATTCCGATGGACTTCCCGTTCTTATCGGGGTTTCTCGTAAGCGCATGATTGGGAAACTCACAGGAATCGCAGATCCTAAAGAGCGTGTTGCGGGTTCCGTTGCTGCGGCTCTGAAACTCACCGAGAAGGGCGCACAGATTCTTCGCGTACACGATGTAAAAGAAACCCGTGAGGCACTTCAAAGAGTAGGGCACTTGCACAGAATGCAATAGCTCTCAATAAAGAGAAACCCAACAAAACTGCTTCGGTAAAATGCCAAGCATCGCATTAAAAGAGGGGGCAATTGAAAAATGGCTCGTAAGTATTTTGGAACGGATGGTGTGCGCGGTAAGGTTGGGGAGCCTCCGATTACTCCCGATTTTGTTTTGAAACTTGGCGCAGCGGCAGGTCGCGTTTTTCAGAAGAATAAACGCGGGTCACGTCCCACGGTTTTAATCGGAAAAGATACGCGTGTATCAGGCTACATGCTCGAAGCTGCGCTACAGGCAGGTTTTTCTTCCGCGGGCGTCGATGTCCTTCTTTGTGGGCCAATCCCAACGCCAGCAGTTGCTTATCTCACACGCGCCTTAAGACTTGATGCTGGTGTTGTAATTAGTGCAAGTCACAACCCATTTTCTGATAATGGCATTAAGTTCTTCTCGGAAAAGGGAATGAAACTTCCTGATGCGGTTGAAGAAGAGATTGAAGCGGAACTTGACCGAGGCTTTACCTCCTTTACGAGTGAAAGCCTGGGGAAGGCTAAGAGGCTTGATGATGCCGCGGGGCGTTACGTCGAATTCTGCAAAAGCACCTTCCCAAGCCGCTTAGATTTAAAAGGCATGCGGCTTTACCTCGATTGTGCCAATGGTGCGGCTTATCACGTCGCTCCCGCAGTCTTTCATGAACTGGGCGCAGACATTGTCGCCGATGGCAACACCCCCGATGGCTTTAATATCAATCGCGGCGTTGGGGCCACACACACAGAGGATTTAAGTCGCCGCACAGCAAAAGCGGGCTGTGAATTAGGTCTTGCTTTTGATGGCGATGCAGATCGCCTCATCATGGCCGATGCCGCAGGGCACGTCTATAACGGAGATGAATTGCTCTACGCGATTGTTTCTGACCGTGCACGTGTTGCTCCTGTTGCAGGTGTTGTTGGAACCCTCATGACAAACTACGCTTTGGAGAAAAAATTCGCGGAAGATGGGATTTCTTTCTTACGCGCAAAGGTAGGTGACCGCTACGTGATGGAGAGTCTCCTAGAGCGCGGCTGGCTCTTTGGCGGAGAATCAAGTGGACACATCATCGCTCTTGACCGTCAGACAACGGGAGATGGCATCGTAAGTGCCTTGCAGGTTTTAGCAGCGTGTCGCGCGCAGGGGAAGACCCTCTCAGAGATGCTCGCTGGTCTCACCCTTATGCCACAGATTCTTATTAACACCCGCGTTGCTAAGGGATATCTCTGGCAAGAGGATGCTCCATTTGTTGCCGCCGTTCATGCGGCAGAAGAAACTGTTAAGGGCAGAGGGCGTGTGCTTGTTCGTCCTTCTGGAACTGAACCGCTTATTCGTGTGATGGTCGAAGCAGATGATGCAGCTTTTGCCCGAAAGCTCGCTGAAGAGATGACCGCGGCAATTACGCTTTAACGCAAAAAAATACGCGTCCTCTGAAGCGAAAGAACGCAGAAAGGGATAGGGAGAGCTTCAGAGGACGCGCGGACTTAAAATCAAAGGAAACTTTTCTCTTTTAATACACCTCGTAGCTGTTAGAAGGTGTGGTTGACGCCGAGACCTGCCTGGAATTGGTTAAATCCATCGTAGTCAGCGAAGGCCTTCTTACCCTTCACATAAACAGCACCTGCGTAAAGGCTTGTGCGCTTAGAGAATTCATAGGTATAAGAAACACCTAGCGTGTAAGCACGGGCTTTCTCGTTCACATCTGTGAATTTCACATGCGCGTATTGGCCAGAAACTGCAAGGGTGCCGCCGGCAACGGGAGCTGTAGCCCCAATGAGGATGCTGTGAATCTTTCCAGGAGCGTCGTCATCATCTTTTTCAAAGGCACTGTCTAATGCACCGTCTGCGAAGTTACGAAGGGAAACTTTTTTCCCGTATTGGTAAAGAGCCATCGGCTTAATAAAGCCAGCATCCCAAGAAACACCCGCTGTGAGGTAGTAGGAATTCATCTTTGGCATCTCGGATGTCGCGGCATAACGGATGGTTTCGCCGCTAACCATCGCAGCGAAGGGGCCATTCTCGTAACTTACGCCAATGCCATAGTAGTGATCGCGTTCGGACCACTTCGCAATCTTATTGTCGCCCATCGAGGCTTGCATGCCAATTTTGAGTCCTTCGGTGGGGGTGATTTCTAGAGCAACGGCAGAGTCTGGTGCGAGGTCCTTCGTAGAAAAAAGCCCCATGCCGCCAAGACCGTAGGCGGCTTCCAAGGGATCAAATGCTGCGGCCATATCAAAGTCACCACCACCCGAGGTGATGGCGCCTCCCAAATTACCAATGGAGAGCTTCACGGTGTCGTTACCTACCCAGAGGTAGCTCATTGAGTCAAAGAGAGTGTCTTCGCTTGCCAATTCGCCAGAACTTGAGTCATATTCGTTTTCAAGAGCAACACCCGCTTTCCAGCCGTTACCCAATTCTTCTTCGGCCGTGATGCCCCAAACCGAGTCGCCAGCCCAAGCCGATTCCATCGTAACGCTTGTGGTGGATTTGTTACCGTTTTCTGCTGTGCCACGCGTGTGTGTAGCAACGATGCCTGTTGAAATCGAGCCATAGATGTTCACATCTGCTGCGTTGGCGCTAAGAGCGGTAAGGGTAGCCACAGCAACGAGTGCAAGTGTCATTTTCATGAGAGAAATTCTCCAAAAAATTCGAAAAAAGAGGGCGACCGTTTTAGCTGGAGTCCGGTGCCTACGGCCGCCCGTGTGAGCGCATTATAAACGCAAATGAGAATCATTCGCAATTAGAAATTTGATAAACCGATTAGGTTGGCCGTTTTTAACTTTTCAGTAACATAATGCAGAAAAGTTATAACTTTTCTGGATTACGATGGGGAAAAGTTAAAGTGGATTCAAGGGCTCGTGCCCCGAAAGCCTTTACTAAGAAATACCCCGAGTGTGATTTCCAAGTTGCAACGACAGGGAATTTCTATCGCTATTTCACAACGCCATTGGGCTAGATGCGACACGTAAAGTTTGGCTTTCTTGGCATTGAATTGAGAGATGGGCCCCGCAAGAGCGTGAAAACCTTTGGTTTCCCATAAAAATGTGGCGTCTTTACGCATTCTTAAAGGCACGCGGGTTTAAAATCCTGAGTCTCTTTTCATTTTTTGATTTATTTTTAAGTATGAAACCGTCAACCTATATGACAGCTTCCGAAATTCGGAAGGCGTTTTTGG
>CAZHBC010000051.1:0-8044 GCA_964530715.1 uncultured Sutterella sp.
CATTGGAATGCCAAGGTCAACGCATTCCTTACAGGTCTTTAAGAGTTCATCAGGGGTTTGTCTAAAGACCCCAGGCATCGTAGGAACGGGTTCGCGCTCGCCCTTTCCTTCTTTTACGAAGACAGGAAGAATCAAGTCGTTGGCTGTAATAACGTTTTCTCGCATCAAGCGGCGCGAGAAGTCATCATGACGCATGCGACGCATGCGTACTTGAGGAAATTGTCCGAGTGTTTGCATTTAAAACCCCTTACAAATTAGAGGCGCTTAATCGACCCTCAGGGTCAATCCAGCGTGAAAGTGTTTCAGAAAGCGTAGCAGCGCCTTCTTTTTTAAGACCAGAAAATAGTTGCCAGGAGATGTGTTCTCCTGCATCTTTTGCACGCGCCTCAACAAGGCGTAGTGCGGCATTTCTCTCTGTGCGATTTAATTTGTCGCACTTATTTAAGAGCCAAAGCTGTTTGACGTGCGTTTTCTCAGAGAAAAAGTCGATAAGCCAGTCGTCTGCGGGCATAAAGGGGCGCCTTGCATCCATGACAAGAACGATACCTGTTAGGGAGGGACGCTCTGCGAGGTAGCCTGAGACAAGCTCCGTCCATCCCGCACGGGTTTCTGGAGAAGCCTTCGAGTAACCGTACCCAGGGAGATCAACTAAGAACCCAACATCATCTGTTTTAGTACTTAACTTAAAGAAATTAATAAGTTGCGTTCTTCCAGGCGTTTTTGACGCAAAGGCAAGATGCCCGTTATTTGTAATGACGTTGATTGTGGTGGATTTCCCTGCGTTCGATCGTCCTGCAAAGGCAATCTCAGGAAGTCCCGCCCCAGGCAATTGCGAGAGCTTTGCCGCGGAGGTCAAAAACTTAGCAGAAGAAAATAAATTAAAGGCCATAGGGGAAAGTTCTTTAAAAAAATTAACCACGAAGCTTCACGGTATCGATAAAGCCACCCCCGAGGCAGACTTCACCTGCGTAAAGGACGGCACTTTGCCCAGGGGTTGGCGCCCACTGTGGTGTTGGGAAACTTAGCGCCATGGCGTTTTCTTTGGAATCCATCTTTGCAATTACGCAGGCTCCGTCAGGTGCGCGGTAACGCGTTTTAATCGTTACGGGAGAGTCTTCCGCTGGTGTTATGCCAGAAATCCAACTTGTCTCTGTTGCCGTAAGGGCATCGGAAAGAAGCCACGGGTGGTCGTGCCCTTGTACGACCCAAAGGGTATTTGTAGCGAGGTCTTTTTTGGCAACAAACCAAGGCTCTCCAGAACCTTCTTTTTGTCCACCAATTCCGAGGCCTTTACGTTGCCCGAGGGTGTAAAAACTCAGTCCACAGTGTTTTCCAATGGTTTTTCCTTCGGCGTTTTTAATGGGACCAGGTTTTGTTGGCAAGTAGCGAGAGAGAAATTCTCTGAAAGGTCTTTCTCCGATAAAGCAGATTCCCGTGGAGTCTTTTTTCTCAGCAACAGGAAGTCCAATTTCCTTTGCAAGCCGTCTTACATCACGCTTATACATCCCGCCCACAGGAAAAATCGCCTTAGAGAGTTGCGCTTGATTTAAGCGGTGTAGGAAGTAACTTTGATCTTTCCCAGGGTCTGTTCCCCGTAAGAGTTCAAAAAGTCCGTTGTTTTCCCGTACGCGGCAGTAGTGCCCAGTTGCAATAGCATCAGCCCCCATTTGCATCGCATAGTCTAGGAAGGCTGCAAACTTAATTTCTGAGTTGCAGAGCACATCGGGGTTCGGTGTCCGCCCTGCGGAGTATTCCTTTAAGAAGTTGGAGAAAACCCGCTCTTTATATTCTTTAGCAAAATTTACTGCTTCTAAATCGATACCAACGACGTCAGCAGCACTCGCTGCATCGATAAGATCTTGTCGGCTTGAGCAATACTCGGAATCGTCATCGTCTTCCCAATTTTTCATGAAAAGCCCAATGACATCAAAGCCCGCCTTTTTGAGGAGGTAGGCAGAAACGGCGCTATCTACGCCTCCACTCATGCCGATAACGACTTTTTTCATGCGAAAAATCCCAACTTTTGAAAATTGCCGAAATTATAAGGTTTACCCGTAGAAAACCCTAAAAGGTCAAGCCAAAACAAAAGATTTACAGATACAAAAACGAGACCACGCATGGTCTCGTCCCTGTTCGTTACCCGCCTCCGATTGCTAAAGAGGCGGGATCTGATTGTCCTAAATTACCGAGAATTTATTGCAATCTTCTTATTAGATGTACCCGTAGCACATGCCGAGGAAGTAGCCGACGCAGGTTGCTGTGCCGACGCCAATCAAACCAGGCAGGATGAACGAGTGATTGATAACGAACTTGCCGATGTGTGTCGTGCCAGAGCGGTCGAATGTAAGAGCCGCAAGGTCAGACGGGTATGTCGGCAGGATGTAGTAGCCGTAGGCTGCGGAAGCCATCGCAAGGACGATTCCCGGAGGCGTACCGATTTGCAAAGCAACCGGAACGACAATCGCAACAGCGGCTGCCTGAGAGTTCACCAACTTGGAAACGAGCAAGAGCACGATACCGAATGTCCACGGAGCGGTTCTCACCCATTCTGTCAAACCGGCCTTCAAGGCTGGCAAGTGGTTCGAGAACATCGTATCGGACATCCAAGCAACACCGTACACGGAAACGATAGCGACCATACCAGCGATGAACACTTGTGTGGAGCTAACCTTCTTAGCAGGCTTGCAGAATGTGAGCATGACGAACGCGGCGGTAATCATGAACATCTGGATGACAAGAGTCATCGAGAGACGCTTCTTGCCGACGAGCGGACGGAGTTCCTTGTTAGCACCCAAGAGAGCGACGAGAGCAACGGCTGCAAGGAAGATCCAGAGGCTGGACCACTGCTTCTTGCTGAACTTAACGCCAATGAGCGTCATTGTTTCGCCGTAGACGTACTTCTTCTGTTCTGGGTCAGCAATCAAGGCCTGGAATTTTTCATCCTTGTCGAGGTCCTTGCCACGGAAGACAGAGAACGTGCCGACGAAGAACAAGCCGATGATAGCGGCCGGCCAAACGATAAAGCCGAGGTGGAACATGTTGAAGGGTTCACCCGCGATCATGTAGTTGCCTTTTTCCATGAAGCCGACCATCGAGACGAAGGCCACAGCAGCCGGTGAGCAAATCACGGCCATCTGAGAGGCGATTGTCGAAGCGGCCATCGGGCGTTCCGGACGGACACCGTTCTTGATAGCAACGTCATAAATAATCGGGAGCATTGTGTAGACGGTGTGACCCGTGCCGCACAGGAAGCTCAAGAACCAGCAAATATAGGGGGCTAAGTAGCAAACGTAGCGCGGATGCTTACGTAAGAGTCTTTCTGCCACCTGCAGCAAGCAGTCCAAACCACCGCATGCTTGCAATGTTGCTGATGCGCAAACCACGGCCAAAATCGTGAGAATCACGTCGACCGGCGGCTTGCCGGGCTTCATATGGAAGCCGAAAATGAAGATAATCAAGCCAACGCCACCAATCATACCGAGCGTGAAACCACCGCGCGGAGCAGCGTAGAACAAGCAGGCTAATAGAACACATAGCTCTAGCCAAAAGTCAATCCCTAAATCCATGAAAATTTCCCCTTCGAATTAGGTAACAAAAGGACAAACGTATGATGACGCATCTGTAACAAGATGTGAATAGAAAGATAGGATAAATTTGATTTAAAGCTAATCCTAGTTCTTTATATGTAGGAAATGACGCAAGTGCCTACTCCGAAAGTAGTAGGGGTTAACCCATGCTTTCGGTTTAGAAAACGCGATTTTGTCCCACATTCAGGCGGGTTCGGTAAAATCCCCCGATAGGGTATTGTGTCAATGGAAATAACTTATAGGAATTTTGTATACATCTGTAAGAATACAATCTTTGATATAAGCCCAAGGGGATTTCAACTTGAACGCAAAGACGGGACTTAAAAGAGCCGTCTTAATGAAAGGAGACATGCTATATGGCAGCAGCACCTGAATTTAAATATGCGCCAATGTTCCAAGTCGGCAAAGACGATACGGAATACACGTTAATTACAAAAGACTACGTGAGCACAGGCGAATTTGAAGGAAAGACCGTTTTGAAGGTCGCTCCTGAAGCTCTCACAGTTTTGATTAACACGGCATTTCACAATGTGAACTTTATGCTGCGTCGCTCTCACAACGAATGCGTTGCGAAGATTCTCACAGATCCCGAGAGCTCTGACAATGATAAGTACGTTGCTTTGACGATGCTTCGCAATGCGGAAATCGCCGCTAAGGGCATCCTTCCAGTTTGCCAGGATACGGGTACAGCGATTGTGCACGGCGAAAAGGGCCAGTATGTCTTCACAGGTTTCTGTGATGAAGAGGCCATCAGCAAGGGTGTTTACAAGACCTACACAGAAGACGCTCTGCGTTATTCTCAGAACGCTCCGTTGACAATGTATAAAGAAGTCAACACAAAGTGCAACCTCCCCGCGCAGATTGATATCGAAGCCGTTGAAGGAAACGAATACAAGTTCCTCTGCGTCGTCAAGGGTGGTGGCTCTGCCAATAAATCCTATTTGTATCAGAAGACAAAGGCGATTTTGAATCCTGCGGCTCTCGTCCCCTTCTTGATCGATCAGATTAAGGACCTCGGCACGGCTGCTTGCCCGCCGTATCACATCGCTGTCGTCGTC
Source organism: uncultured Sutterella sp. (assembly GCA_964530715.1). Lineage (GTDB taxonomy): Bacteria > Pseudomonadota > Gammaproteobacteria > Burkholderiales > Burkholderiaceae_F > Duodenibacillus. The sequence goes on from CAZHBC010000051.1 coordinate 4,646, forward strand.
GGTGGCACCTCTGCTGAAAAGACAATGCTTACGGTGAAACTCGCCTCGACGAAGTTCTATGACAATCTCCCGACAACGGGCGATGAGACGGGCCGCGCCTTCCGCGATCTCGAACTCGAGAAGACACTCCTTGAAGCCGCCAACAACATTGGCCTCGGTGCCCAGTTCGGTGGTAAGTACCTTGCGCACGACGTGCGTGTGATTCGCTTGCCGCGTCACGGCGCTTCTTGCCCGATTGGTATTGGTGTCAGCTGCTCTGCGGACCGTAACGTGAAGTGCAAGATCAATGCCGACGGTCTCTGGATTGAGAAGCTCGATGACAATCCCGCAAGCTTAATCCCTGAAGAATTCCGCAAGGACGGCGAAGGCGATACGGTGAAGATTGATCTTTCGATGCCGATGGATAAGATTCGTGCAGAACTCTCGAAGTACCCTGTTTCTACACGTGTTTCCTTGACAGGCACCATCATCGTCGGTCGCGACATTGCGCACGCCCGCTTGAAGGAGCGTCTTGATAAGGGCGAAGGCTTGCCTGATTACATCAAGAATCACCCGATCCTTTACGCTGGTCCCGCGAAGACCCCTGCTGGCTATGCTTGTGGCTCTATGGGCCCGACAACGGCTAACCGTATGGATCCCTACGCAGATCCCTTCATGGCTGCTGGTGGCTCCTTCGTGATGATTGCTAAGGGCAACCGTACACAGGTTGTCACAGACGCCTGCAAGAAGCACGGTGGCTTCTATCTTGGAACAATCGGTGGTGTCGCTGCGGCGCTCTCGGAAGCTGCCATTAAGAGTATCGAATGCATTGAGTATCCGGAACTCGGTATGGAAGCCATTTACAAGATTGAAGTGGTTGATTTCCCGGCCTTCATCCTCGTCGATGACAAGGGTAACGACTTCTTCAAGCAGCTGAAACCCCGTTGCTGCTGCAAGTGCGTGAAGTAATTTACTGCAAGAGCACTTTGTGATGTAATGATTGGCCAGCTTAAAGGGCGCTATCCTTTTGGCTGGCCAAATTGTCTTTACTTTTTCTCGGTGGGAAAGAAGTTGTGAGTGTTATTCGGCAAAACGACTTTATTGAAAGCATTAGTGAGGCTTTTGAGAGAATTAATGTAAGTTGTTCCGCGGATTATCTTGAGGCGGTTCGCTTGGCTTTCACGCAGGAGACTAATAGTAAGCAGAAGAAGTCGCTCGAACGTCTCTATGCAAAGTTAAGGCAAACCGAGAGCGTGAGAACACTGCTAGCCGATGATCCAGGGATGGCAGTCCTCTTTTTGCGTGTTGGCCAAGATGTACGTTGGGAAGGGTTCACTTGCAGTATCGAGCAGGCGGCCTCAGAGGCGGTAGACCGCGCTTGGCAGAAATTAACCGATGAGTTTTCTCCCTCGGAGGAAAAAGAAGGAGAAAATTCAAGGAGAAAGCCACTCCCCGTTTTTGTTCAGTGGCGACTTGCTCCTGGAGAGCAGGTTGAGGTGACCGTAGCCGCCCGAGGAATCGAAATTGACGGATACACTTATCTTACGACGATGCGGCCAGAGGAAAATCTCTCAGATATTGTCCTCAAGCAAATCCTGGCACTCAAAAAAGACCTTCGAGGCCCAGTGGTTGTTGGTATTGGCGTTGGTGGAACACCAGAGACAGCGATGCGTTGTGCAAGCCTCTCGCTAAATGACCCTCTCAATATGGGCGAGCTCCTTGGCAGGGGTCCACAGACGGCGGTAGAAAATCTAAGAACCGAGATTTACCATCGCCTAAATGCGCAAGCCGCGGACGAGACGACGTTTGTTGCTCGCCCAACATTTTTGGATGTCAAAGTGAGATATAGCCCAGTTTCTCACGCGGTAAAACCTGTTTGCATCATGCTTGAGACGGGCATCTTGCGGCGCGTGAAGTTCGTACTGGACGGTACAGGCCCCGTCTTCTTCTAAGAAAAAGAAAGGCACCGGACTTACAAGAAATCCAGTGCCTTTAAGAAATCTTTATTTGGGGCTAATTACTTCAGCCCCAAAATGCTTTTAGATTCCGTTAGTTAAAGACGTGGTTCGCAATAAAGAGAAGCGCGAGCACGTACATAAGCCAGTTAAGTTTACGAGCCTGACCTGTGACGATCTTAAGGGCGACGTAACTCACAATACCGAATTCGATACCCGTAGAGATCGAGTAAGCAAACGGCATCATGAAGAGGGCGAGCATCGCAGGGAAGAGCTCTGTCCAGTCTGAGCAATCGAGTTTCGCAACGCCAGAGACCATGAAGGCACCGACCATGATAAGAGCGGCAGAAGTCGCGCAGGTCGGAACAATCATAAAGAGCGGGCTAAAGAAGATAGCCAAGATAAAGAGGATGCCAACGGTAAGGGCTGTGAGACCCGTGCGGCCACCCTGTTCGATACCAGCAGCACTTTCGACGAAGGTCGTAACGGTAGAGGTACCTAAGAGAGCACCAGCACTTGTTGCGACAGCGTCAGAGAGAAGGGCGGGACGAGCACGCGGCAGGCAACCGTTCTTATCGAGCATATCAGCGCGAGAGGCGCAACCCACAAGAGTTCCGACTGTATCGAAGAAGTCCACGAAGAAGAACGCAAAGACAATCACCCAGAAGTTAAGAGAGGTGAGCATCGAGAAGTCCAACTGGCAGGCAATCGGAGAAAGAGAAGGCGGCATGGAAATGAGGCTATCTGGAATCTTTGTAACACCAACGGGGATGCCAAGGATAGTCACGATAATCATGCTAAGGAGAATGCCACCGCGGACGTGTTTAATCTGCAAGTAGACCATGAGGATGACACCCACGAGGGTGAGAAGCACGGTCCAGGTCTTGAGGTTTCCGAGACCAACAAGTGTTGCAGGATTGTCAACGATGATGCCAGCACCTTTCAGGCCAATAAAGGCAATGAAAAGGCCGATACCAGCAGCGATACCGATTTTGAGTGCTGTTGGAATGGAGTTAACAACCTTTTCTCGAATACTTGTAAGTGTTAAGAAAATGAAAATCAAACCTTCGATGAAAACCGCTGTAAGAGCGACCTTCCAGGAGATACCCATTGTGAGGCACACTGAGTATGTAAAGAAGGCGTTAAGTCCCATGCCAGGAGCGAGGGCGAAGGGATAGTTCGCCAGAAAGGCCATCAGGAAGCAGCCAATTGCTGCACCAAGGCAGGTTGCTACAAGCACTGAGCCAAAGGGCATTCCACTTTCAGAAAGAATGCCAGGGTTAACGACGATGATGTAAGCCATCGCCATGAAGGTTGTGATACCAGCAGAGATTTCCGTGCGTACGCTCGTTTTATTCTCAGTTAACTGGAATTGTTTTTCAAGCCAAGACATGGTCGTTGAATCCTTGATGAGAGGGAAAGGTTAAGAAGTCAAAAAAAGGAAGTGCTGAATTTTAGACCTATA
>CAZHBC010000052.1:0-3180 GCA_964530715.1 uncultured Sutterella sp.
AAAGACCAATAGCAATTTCACCGCGGCTCATCTTTCCCATGCTAGCGAGTTCCTTCTTGACCCACTCGCGACCGCCTGGGACTTCGCTACCCATATCACGGAACATGACGTTAGCAAGCACGAAATAAGCAACGAGAAATAGCAAAACAGAAACAGGAACACCAACCTTCATCCAATCAACGATTGTGACATTGATGCCATAGGTCTGTTCGACAAAGCGCATATAAATGCCATTGGGTGGAGAGCCAATGAGGGTAGCCATGCCACCGATAGAAGCGGCATAAGCAATAGCTAGCAACAAGCACACCGTAAAGCGATGTTCCTGTGCCGCAGCAACGGCATCACTTGAATCGTTTGTTGAGTGAACAAGGTTGATAAGAGCAATCGCAACGGGGACCATCATTGCGGCGCACGCTGTGTTACTCATAAAGGCAGAGAGTGTGCCCGTCGTGAGCATGATGCCAAAGACAATCTTCTTAGGCGTTGCACCAATTAAGCTCATAACGAACAAAGCGATACGGCGATCGAGGCCCCACTTTGTGACGCCTGCGGCAAGGATGAAGGCACCCATAAAGAGGAAGATCGTATCCGAAGCGTATGGAGCCATGGCAGCCGACGCTTTGCAGACTCCAAAGAGTGGGAAAAGCGCCATAGGCAAAAGGGATGTCACAGCGATGGGAGCTGATTCAAAACACCACCAAATAGCCATCCAAACGAGGACACCAAGGCAAGCGCGACCGGCAGAAGAAAACTGAGCGATACTACCGTCAGCTGCTACATAACTTGACGGCATTAAAAAGAAAATCAGTAAAAAGAGCACGGGGCCAGCGATAAGCGAGCCGTAGCGTAAAAGTGCCTGTCTACTTGACATGGGTTCGGACACACTTTTCTCCCAAAGATTGAAAGTCAAAGAAAATTGACTGTTTTTTATTCTTCTTCTCGCATTGCGCGAGGTGTCTTTATTGTAAACAGCAAACAAAGGCGTTCTCTCCTCTGGCCGAGGAGAGAACCTGCGTAAACTACTTAGTGGTTTTACGCAATAGCGACTCGAAATTCTTTAACGCTGGGTTCTTCCTGTGTAGTGGCCCGATGCGTCATAGTGGCGGCCATTTCCGTCAGTTCGACCTAAGTAACGTCCATGAGCGTCATACTGTCTTCCGTTTGGATCTTCGCGACCAACATAGCGGCCAAGAGAATCGTATTCCCTGCCGTTTTCTTCAACGCGTCCCTGATAACGCCCCAAAGAGTCGTACTTCCAACCATTCTTTTCCTCGCGGCCTAGGTAATGGCCCGAAGCGTCGTAACTACGACCATTCTCGTCAGTACGCCCTAAGTAGTGCCCAGACGAATCATAGTGACGGCCTACATCTGCAGCATTACTTGCAAATGCCAAACCGAGAAAGCAAATAAAGATAAGTTTTTTCATCGTCGATTTCTCCCCCGAAAAAACGACAGAAAAAGATTACTTTGTGGTTGTTGAACGTACGCTCTCTTTAACGTCCTGCCAGGTCTTTTTTGCAGACTGAGATGCATCCTTTGCGACATCCTTCGTTGCATCCCAAGCGTCGCCCGCCTTGTCTTTTGTCTTATCCCAGACTTCGCCAGCGGAACTCTTTGCGCTCTTAGCTTTACTCTTTGCAGCTTTCCAAGCGTCGGATGTCTTATCTTTTGTTTTGTCCCACGCATCTTCAGCAGAGTCGCTTACCTTCTCTTTAGCGTTTTTGGATGCTTTTTTCGTTGCATCCCAAGCATCACCCGCCTTGTCCTTTGTCGCATCCCAAGCGCGAGAAGAATCATTCTTCACAGCTGTGCCAAGGTTTGAAAGCGCCTCTGGCGTCTCTGCCTTCGCAGCTAGAACCTCCCCTGCAGAAAGGGAAACGCCTGCAAAAAGCAGGGCAACTGTAAGAACCGTTTGTTTTAAAGAATTACGCATATAAAAACCTCTTTTCGATATCTATTTTTTTACCACCAAGTGACTTTACCCCAACTGAGACTCACTGCATTACTCTTTTCAGAAGTGCGACCGAAGCTTAAGAAGATTGACCCAAAGATTGTGTCTGCACCGAGGTAAACACTCCCTGCACTAATCCAATGATTCGCTTTATGCGTGAGTGCATATCCATCTGTGTCATAAAGACGCGCTGTTTCTGCTGTTACACCTGCATACACAGGGAATGGCGCTGGCAGTACGTCGTTAATCTGTCGAGAAACGCGCACTGCACCAGAAATCATCTTCTCCCCTAAGTAGCGGTCGTAAGGAGCGCCAGAAAGCGAGAAAACACCACCCTTAGAGTAGTAGTCGTTACGCATCTGTTTTCCTGCATAGCCTGATGCTACGACAGTCCAATCCTTCGAGACCGCCCAGGGGATAATTCCGTAGACTTCATAGAAGCGATCATGTCCATCGTTAATCATGAATCCATAGCGGCCCGCAATCTTCGCACCTGACCGAGGGAAGTCCACATCATCGAGTGTGTCGTAGGCAAATGAAACGGATGCAAATTGGTCTCTCACAGTCGCGTGTTCATTTGACATGAAGCCACGCCGCCCCTTGAAAGCAGAACGTCTCGAACCAATCGTTGTTGCGATACGCGCGGAGCGAGCAATTTCCACTCCAAAATCCATACCAACTTCAAAATTCACACGACGCAGTTCTGCAAGAATGTAATCACTGGTACTCTGACCATAAACGTCAAAGAAACGCTGTTCATAACCTGCGTAGGGACGTAAGAACCAAGGGCTTCCTTCACCAAGGGGCTGATAGAACTCTGTGTAGAGATAACGTCTTGTGCCGAACTGCGCTTGCGTCGTCCACTCGCCACCCCAACGATTTAAACCCCCGAGCGTATAAGCCGCAACGATGCTAAAGCGTGGCTCATTATCAAAGTCAGTGACAAGTGTTCCACCGAACTTCAAAACAGATTGTCCCCAATCCCACTCCTTAGGCTCAAGAACGAGAACATCGCCATATTCGCCTGTCTGGAATCTGTAACTGATTTTCTCAAAATGATCTGTTCCCCAAAGTCGACGCACTCCCTGTTCGACTTCGTCGACCGTCACGGGTTTAGTGGTGTCGATAGCTGCTGCATTGATAATGCTTTCTGAGGAAATATCTTTGTTGCCTTGAACAATAATCTTCTCAACTTTTCTCGCAGAAGCTTGTGCAAGAAGAATCTTCTT
>CAZHBC010000052.1:3280-7868 GCA_964530715.1 uncultured Sutterella sp.
GTTCCAACATTGACGACAATAAGGCGATCTGCCCCCATCTCGCGAGCTTCTTGAACGGGAAGGTTATCCACTAAGCAACCATCGCAAAGAAGTTTCCCCCGGAATGAAACTGGCTTAAAGGCAGCAGGAATTGACATCGAGGCAAGCATTGCATTCGAAATCGGAATTCCTTCAGAAAGGACAACACGATTGCCGGTGAGAAGGTCAGTGGAGAGCGCACGGAATGGAATCGGCAAATTCGCAAAGTCCTGCACCTTATCGGCAAAGCCCACGTTGCGATTTAAAAATAGCGCGAGTTCGTGGTTAGGAATCAGCCCCCCGGCATCTTTAATACCTTCTTTATTAAGGCCTAGTTTAAGGTTACGTCCCAAACCCGCATCATCGTCTTGTTTAGCGTGCCACTTTAATTCACGCCTTTCTGGTCGAGAAGAGAACATCCGCTTCCAGTCAATCGCAAGCGTTAGTCGTTCGATTTCAGAGGCGGAGTACCCCACGGCGTAACCGCCGCCGACCAAAGCGCCCATACTCGTTGCGGTAATGCAATCAACAGGAATGGAGAGTTCTTCTAAGGCCTTTAATGCGCCAATGTGTGCGAGCCCTCGAGCGCCACCGCCAGAGAGCACAAGTCCGATTGAGGGACGAGCGCCAAAAGTCGCACTCTGCGCTGCTTCAGAAGTAATGGGAAAGGCCACACATAAGGTCGCCAAAACACTTAAAAATCCGAGGGTCTTTAGGCGCATGGCCTCTCTCCTTAGTTAAGAATCAATTATTTCTTTGATATTTTTCCGAAAGATAGCGCATTCTCATAGCACTTTGCTCAGTTAGAGCCCCTTTACGCATACGCCACCCCCAAGAACCTGTCGCATCTCCGGGACGATTCATGCGGGCTTCGGTGCCAAGACCGAGGACATCCTGCGCGAGTGTGACTGCGTAGCGAGCACGCGAAGCAAAGACAATTTCAAGCACTGCCTCAGGAACCGAAGCGGGGTTTCCTAAGAAAGTCGCTACTTTCTTTTTGGTTTCCGCATCAAGAGACTCAAACCAACCCAGCACGGTATCGTTGTCATGTGTTCCAGGGTAGTAGACCCTATTTTCTGAGACATTAGCAGGAAGATGGGGGTTGTCTGGCTTACCATCAAATGCGAATTCAAAGACGCGCATCCCAGGGAAGCCCAGCTCCCTCCTTAGCAAATCGACTTCGCGCGTAATTACGCCAAGGTCTTCTGCGATAAATTCAAGGTGAGGAACCGCAGTACGCGCCGCATCAAAAACCTCTCGACCTGGCCCCTTTTCCCAATGTCCCTCAAGTGCTGTTTTACTTTCCGCTGGAATCGACCAGAAGGCTTCAAACCCTCGGAAGTGATCGATGCGAACAACATCATAGAGTTCTGCGACGCGAGAGAATCTTTCCTTAAACCACGCATAGTCTTCCTCTCGGTGCGCTTTCCAGTCGTAAAGGGGATTGCCCCAGAATTGACCCGTTGGGCTAAAGTAATCTGGCGGAACGCCAGAAAATGCCGCAGGGTGTCCTTTTTCATCTAAAAGGAATAACTCAGGGTGCGCCCAAACATCCGCGCTATTGGGGGAAACAAAGATTGGCATGTCGCCAATGATTGCGACTCCTGCGTTGTGCGCTTCTCGCCGCAAGCGCTCAAGATCTTCAGTAAACCGCCACTGGGCAAAGCGCCAGAATTCGACGGACTTCGCTAGCCTCTCGCTTGCCGCATCGAGCGCTCCCTTTTCACGCATTCTTAACCCAGCGGGCCACTCTTGCCAACAAAGTCTTCCAAAGGCCTCTTGCTCGGTGGAAATCGCACGAAAGAGCGCGTAGTCCTCTAGCCAATCTTTTTCCCTCTTAAGAAATGCGTAGTATGAATCTGGTAACGCATCCTCAGAAAAGAAGCGACAGGAAGCTCTTCTTAAAAGCTTCATGCGCCAAGAACTTACCGCGGGGAAATCCACTCTCTCAAGAGGAAATTCGCCTCTTTCTTCTAATTCATTTTTTAGAAGAAGCCCAAGGTGTTCGAGCTCTTTAAGGTCGATTAGAAGTTCATTTCCTGCAAAGACAGAAACGCCCATGTAAGGGGAATTCCCCTCTCCTGTAACGGTTAAAGGAAGAACCTGCCAGAGGCTTTGTTTTGCCTTTTTTAGCCAGTTAAGAAATTCTGTTGCACTCTCCCCAAAATCCCCTATTCCATAGGGGCTAGGAAGGGAGGTTACGTGTAGGAGGACGCCGCTCTTTCTCGGAAAACCTCGTGTCTTTTCTTTTAGAACAACGACTGTGGGGCCTTTAAGCGAGAGCGTATTTTCAAAATCTTCCTCTCGTGTGTTCGACACTTCATCTGTACGAAGAAGCTTTGTCCATTTCCCTTCGGGAAGAGTCACTTCAATAGCGTCTTCTCCTCGATAGAAGTAAAGAAGAAGTCTTTCTACGCCGTTACTGCGCCCAAGGAGCATCCCAAGTAAGTTAGCCCCTGAATTCCACTCTTCCTCACGCATCTCGCGCCCCGCGGAAGAAAGCCAAACAATGTCACGCTCTCCTCCTGTAGCCGCGCCCGTAAGCCACTTCCCACTTCTAAGTTGCGGATATTTCGCACGGATTTGGCTAAGAAGAGAAACGACAGCCGTGTCATCCTCCGTATCTTTCGCATCCCAATCCAACCAAGTTGTCGTGTTGTCTTGGCAATAGGCGTTGTTGTTGCCACCTTGCGAGTGCGCGAATTCGTCACCAGCGAGAAGCATCGGAACGCCTTGCGATAAAAGAAGCGTTGCAAGAAGCGCTCGGCGCAACTTACGACGACGCTCTTTGATTGCAACATCCGAAGTTGCTCCTTCAACACCACAGTTGATGCTTAAATTTCTGTTGGTTCCGTCGCGATTTCCTTCGCCATTTGCCTCATTGTGTTTCTCGGAAAAACTCACCAAGTCCGCAAGGGTAAATCCGTCGTGTGCCGTGATGAAATGTAGACTTGCCTCGGGGCTTCGCCCTGAAGCGCGGAAAATTTCACTTGATGCACAAAGTCTTTGTGCGAGAGCGCCGATACCCACTGACTTTGTTAACCAAAACGCCCGTACATCGTCACGGAATCTGTCGTTCCACTCACTCCAAGGGGCACCGAAACCACCGAGTCTGTAGCCTCCTGGGCCAATATCCCAAGGTTCAGCGATAAGTTTTACCTGACTTAGTACTGGGTCGGACTTGACTGCTTCAAGAAAACGGCTCTCGCGCGTCAGCGTTGCCGCTAAATCGAAGCGAAAGCCATCGACATGCATCTCTTCGACCCAGAAGCGAAGAGAATCCAAAATCAGAGCAAGAGTAGCAGGATGCGCGGCGTTTATCGTGTTTCCGCAACCCGTGTCGTTAATGTAAAGCGCGGGATTATCTTCGCGAATCTTGTAGTAGACGCGATTATCAATTCCACGAAAACTTAGCGTCGGGCCCGTTTCATCGGTTTCTGCTGTGTGGTTGTAGACGACATCGAGGATAACTTCTAAGCCTGACGCATGAAGTTTCTTAACCATCGAACGGAATTCATCTGCAACGCAGTTTGGATTTTTAGCATAGCGTCGGCTTGCCGCAAAGAAACCCACTGGGTTGTAGCCCCAATAGTTGCGAAGCCCTCGGGCGATAAGCCTATCTTCATCGATAAATTCAAAAACGGGAAGGAGGTCAAGCGCTGTAACACCAAGGGCTTTCACATGCGCAATAAACGCGTCGCTAGCAAGCCCCGCGTAGGTACCACGGTCTTCCGCTGGAACAGAAAAGAGAAGTTTTGTTGCGCCTTTGACATGTGTTTCGTAGAAAACAGAATCAGCCATGGGCTTACGGGGGGAAGCGTCATCTTCCCAGGCGAAGTCTTTTACTTCCGTAAGTACTCCGTATAGGCCTGAGGCCCCTTCGGTGCTTTCTCGCTTGTAATTACCACTGTAACCCCTCGCATAAGGGTCAAGAAGAAGAGAAGAGGTTTCCTTATCCCCACTCTCCCCCGTGGTTTTAACGCGATAACCATAGCGCATCCCTACCTTTGCACCTTCGATACGGATGCTCCAGAGATTTCCGTTACGGTTTAAAGGGAAGTTGCGAGATTCGCTTCCCTCAAAAAGAGAAAGCGAGACCTCTCTAGCGTGCTCTGCGTAGAGGGCAAAGTCAGCCCCCGATGCGTCAAGGGAAACTCCTGGAGTTTCCCTTGTCGCCGCTTTCACTAAAAGACTTTCTAACGATGCCATTTAAGGTAAACCGTCGCAAGAGGCGGAAGCGTAAGGTTAATTGACTGCTCGCGACCATGCGCCGCTACGGGCTCTGAATCCACTGCCCCCACTTCTGAGACACCAACGTTACTACCCCAGTAATAGGTGCTATCCGTATTGAGTATCTCTTTGTAGGTTCCAGCCTTAGGCACTCCAATGCGGTAGTTATGGCGAACAACTGGCGTGAAGTTAGAAACACAGACGATGAATTCGTCTCCTGATGTTCCCCAACGAGCAAAGGCGATGACGGAGTTTTCTTTATCATCGACATCAAGCCAATCAAAACCTCCGAATTCGCAATCTTTCTCATAGAGCGCGGGGTTTTCTCGGAGTGTCCGGT
>CAZHBC010000053.1:0-7812 GCA_964530715.1 uncultured Sutterella sp.
CGCTACGGTGGTTTAAAGATAACATCTGTCAGAAAAAGGGAGACTCTTCTCACTACAGAACTCTTTCCGAAGGTGCTGCAAGGGTTCCTGCGGGCGCAGGTGGCGTCATCTTCCTACCCTACCTCACTGGGGGCTCTGGCCCCACAACTGCAGCAAGTGGTTCTTTTCTTAATATGACACTTAAGGACGATATCTTTGTTGCGTGGCGCGCTGTCCTCGAAGCAATTGGCTACGACTACATGGAAATCGTTGATGCCTATAGAGCCGCGGGCGTCCCTCTTGATACCGTAAGCGTCACAGAGGGCGGAAGCCGCGATGAGCTCTGGAATAGGATTAAAGCGGATATGTTAGGAAGCCGGATTGTCCGCTATCGGAATTCCGGCGGCGCGGTGGTTACAAACTGCGTCTTTGCAGCACTTGCTTCTGGCTTTGTCACGGATCCGAAGAAGGCTCTTACCGAAACCATAGAACTTGATGCTGTCTATGAGCCAAAAGAGAGAAACACAAAACTTTACCGAACGCTTTTTACGCTTAAGAATCGCTTAGTGAAAGAAAATATGCGAGAGGCCTTCGAAACACTCGGGAAGATGCGTAAGGCCTAGGAGAAAAAAACAGAAGAGACGCCTTTTTGGCGTTTTGAAAAAATACTCTTCTAAGCTACTCCAAAGAGAGAAGCTCAAAATGCCTTTTATTCTTTTTTAGAAATCCGTGAGGCGGCCTCCCCCTATTGGGCCGCTTCCGAACGTTGTAGCTCCTTTACAGGAAGTTAAACGTTCTTTTTTCGAAATCCTTACTTCGTGCGTTACCGAAGGTGCAGTTTGCAACCTAAGATGCGAATAACGCGTAAAACGTTACTGATACGAACATCGTTTTTACCGTTAAAAACGCGATAAAACGTTGTGCGTTCAATTCCTGAAACACTTGCTACACGAACCATACCGATTTCGTGGCAAATTTCGCTAAGAACACGACTAATTGTCATGCCATCGCCTTCATCGGCTTTGCAGGCGGCATCGAGACGTTCTTGATACTCAGCCTTTAAATCCTTTGGGAGGAACAATTCATTATCAAAGCGCTTACCCATTTCTCCTAATCTCCATTTAAGCAGTCTCCCCTTGGTAAAACAAAATCACACGAATCAAATCAATGCAACAACAGCAAATTTTTTTGCTTCTTAAAATTCTAATTTCTCCCCAACGCGGGATATTAAAAGAAATTCCCCTAAAGGTGCAAAGCCGCTACACAGAAAATGAATTAATTTGCACGAAAGTTCAATACTTTTTCCAGGGCATCGCAGGCAATTTGCGCGGTAGGCCGCCGTAGCGCTACATGCAACTCGGAAAATCTCTCGGCAAGTTCTAAACGCCGTTTTGGCTCGAGCTCATCGATTAACCGATACGCAAGGGCTTCGGGCTCGCAATAGTACTGTAAGAACTCTGGGACAACCACTTCTCCTGAGAGAATATTCGGTAAGCTCACGTAAGGCAAGAGCCCCTTATTTCGCATCAACCAGGCTGAGAGAGCTGGCATCTTGTAGCCCACAACCATAGGCTTTTTAAAGAGCGCTGCTTCAAGAGTCGCTGTACCGGAGGCTACCAGCACGGCATCCGCTGCCTCTAAGACCGTATGACTCTTCCCCACGGTAATCGTTAGACGAGAGGCGAATTCTGGATAGCGTTCGGCAACTTTCCGAATCCCCTCTTTTGCTACTTCACTCATGGCAGGTAGTAGGAATCGAACATTGTCTCCTAGGAGCGTCACAACCTTTTCGCAGGCGGCAAAAAACGCCGGTCCACACCCGCTTACCTCATCGACACGCGACCCAGGGAGAACGGAAATTACCGTCTCAACCTCACTTGGCACTCCAAGCGCTTCTCGGGCTTTTTGGGGGTTGGGTTCCATCGGAATGATTCCCGCTAGAGGGTGACCGATGTATGTTGAAGGGATTCCTGCTTTATCGTAAATTGCCTTTTCAAAAGGAAAGACAAGAAGAACGTGCCGAGCTGCTCTCCTTACCTTCTCTATCCGCTTTGGTCTCCAAGCCCAAATCGAAGGAGAAACCATGTGAACGGTAGGTACCCCACGGCTTGCAAGTTTCTCTTCAATAGCAAGTGTGAAGTCAGGAGCATCTACCCCCACGAAAAGGGCTGGAGGCTCTCGGCGCATCCGAGAGAGGAGCCTCGTACGCAGAGCAAGAATCGATGGAATCTTACGAATAACCTCGACGTAGCCCCGAACACTTAAGGCTTCTGTCGTTTCCCAACAGGCAAGACCCGCCTCTGCCATCTTCTCTCCGCCAACGCCACAATTCTCCAATTCTGGGTGACGCCTTCTAAACTCAGGAAGCACAAGGCTTGCTAAGTAATCTCCGGAGGCTTCTCCAGCGACCCAGATGGCGGAGCTTTCTGCGGGATCTCTCATAAGGAAATTAGCGAATAATGCCTCTTGGGCTCGTGACTACGAAGTCACGCATATGTGTTAAGAGGGGCTTCACATCCTCAGGGGCCGAAGCGATAATCGTATCGATTTCGCGTGCGGCGTCGGCAATAAGATTTCCCTCGCGATAAATTGCGTGGTAAACGCTCTTAATTAGGCCGATTACCTCAGAAGTAAATCCCGAACGCCGCAGTCCCACTAGATTAAGGCCGTGTGGCACCGCGGGGTTCCCATTACAAATCACATAGGGGGGAACATCCTTGGCAACAGCACAGGCTCCGCCCACAAAGGCGTGTGTTCCGATGTGCACAAACTGGTGAACCCCTGACTGACCACCGAGGATTGCGAAGTCTTCGACGTGCACGTGTCCAGCAAGACCGCAGTTATTGGCAAGAATCGTGTCGTTCCCAACGCGGCAGTCGTGCGCAACGTGGGCGTTTGCCATCAAAAGATTACGGGACCCCACACGGGTGATACCTTCGTCCTGCACAGTGCCTGTGGAAAGCGTGCAGTGTTCGCGAATCACATTGTCGTCGCCAACAACAAGGCGCGTTTCTTCTTTGGCGTACTTCTTATCCTGTGGCTCACACCCAAGGGAAGCGCCGTGATAGATGTGATTGCGGCATCCGATTTGCGTAATTCCTAAAACGCTTACGCATGAGTCAAGTACGGTACCGGAACCAATCTGCACTTTGGGACCAATGACACAAAAAGGACCAATAACAACATCTTCGGCGATTTCCGCCTTTGGATCCACGAGACTCATCGGATGAATTTTTGGCATATTTCCCACTTCTCCCAATCTTTTAGAGAACAGTCCCTAATCTTATGATTTTATGGCTCACCAAAGGACCTCTTGGGTGAGCCACATTCTCAGAAAAACTAAATCTTTTTTACTCTGCCTTCTTAAGGCGTTCAACTTCTTCACGCAGAGCTTTGAGTTCACTTCTCATGCGCCCTAATTGCTGAACCATCACAAAAGTGCGCTCCGCAGCAATCCGCTCCTGCGCAGGGAAGGCTCCCATCATTGCCTTTGCCCCCTCTTGCCAACGACGAATCGCTGTCGAAGGACCAATCTGTACACAATCGGGGATGCGGATGTGTCCATTGATGTTCGCAGCCCCTCCTACCATGCAGTGGCTTCCAATGGATGTGGAACCTGCAACACCCGTGCAGGCAGCCATCACGGTGTGCTCTCCAATCTTCACGTTGTGGCCGAGCTGGATCTGGTTATCCAGTTTAGAGCCATTGCCAACAACGGTATCTTCAAGCGCCCCTCGGTCTACTGTCGTATTGGCACCAATCTCAACGTCGTCACCAATGCGCACTGCACCAATCTGCGGAATCTTCACCCATTCTCCTGCGAAAGGGGCAAACCCAAAGCCATCCGCTCCGATAACAGCCCCAGAGTGAATGATGACGCGATTACCGATTTTGCAACCGTGGTAGATGCTCGCATTCGCATAGATGTGAGTGTCATCTCCAATGTGCGCGCCCTCTCCCACAAAGACTCCCGCCTCGATGTGCGTTCTCTCACCGACACGGGCTCCGGCTTCCACAGTGGCAAAAGCATCAATACGCGCCGTTGGGGCAACGATTGCTTTTTCAGAAACGAAGGCTTTTTCAGAAATTCCCGCCGCTTTCTTAGGCGTAATCGCACGAAGCATCACCTGCAAGGCCCAAGCAAACCAAGCATAGGGATTTTCCGTCACGATAATGGCACGCGTCGGCGCCTCGCCATAAAGCACCTTGGCATCCTCTGGCATGAGAACCAGGACACCAGCCTTAGAAGCCGCTGCCGCATCGCGCCACTTACTCTGTGCGAGAAAGGCAACGTGCATCTCTGTTGCGTGCTCTAAGGGAGCAAAGGAAAGAATTTCTTTCGCCTCTGCGCCACCAAAAAATGTGCTCTTAAGACGCCCGCCTGAGAGAGCTTCAATCGCACTAGCAAGATCACGGACTTTCATCTACGGAATTCCTACTCTTAAAAAATTACTTCTTCGCATCGAGTCTTGTAATCACTTCGTCTGTGATGTCAATCTTGCTGTTGGCCCAAACGGGATCCTGAATGATGACGTCGTACTTCTGATTTGCGGCAATCTGCTGAATAATCTTCACAGCCTGAGAAAGGATGATCTGCGCCTCTTCATTGCTACGCTGATTACGTTCTTCGACGAGAGCACGCTGTTTGCGGGCAATGTCACGCTCGTCTTCTGCGAGCTTATTGCGCTGCTTAATGCGTTCGCTCTCTGTCATCACAGCGCTATCCTTTTCATACTTCGCAGCGCGTGTCTTGAAATTGCGCGCCAAGCGATTGACTTCATCCTCGCGGGGTTTAAAGTAGTTCTGTAGCTTCTTTTGCGCGGCAATTGCCGTCTGAGACTGAGCAAGAATCTTCTGCGGATTTACAACACCGATTTTTCCATCGGCAGCCGCAACTGCTCCCGCAAAGAGCCCCGTGCAAGCAAGGGCAATCAAAGCTTTCTTAAACATCATTTGTTTTTTCCTTCCTAATATTTTTTCTTTCGAAAAAAAGTCTTTTAATTCCTTTTAACCTTAGAAGCCAGTGCCGATCTGGAACTGGAAGCGTTCGGTGTCATCCCCTTTCTTCTTATTGATCGGGAAGGCAAGCGAGAACTTCAACGGACCTAATGGCGAAATCCAAGCGATGCCAAAGCCCCAAGAGTAGCGCATGTCTCCAAAGTCAATCTTCTGAC
The DNA here is from genome assembly GCA_964530715.1 of uncultured Sutterella sp. Taxonomy (GTDB): domain Bacteria; phylum Pseudomonadota; class Gammaproteobacteria; order Burkholderiales; family Burkholderiaceae_F; genus Duodenibacillus. Next base: position 5,154 of record CAZHBC010000053.1, read on the forward strand.
GCTTGTACCTTGGCGTTTCCCCTGTAGAGTTCTTGTTGACGCACTCATAGCCCCAAACCGTACCCGCATCGAAGAAGACTAAGCCACGAAGCGTCTTATCCGCGCCAGGAAGCGGTGTTAAGAGTTCAGCGGAGAAGATAAGCTGTCTGTCACCACCGAGGTTATCATCGTTACCGATATCACGCGGCCCCAAAGAGGAACTCTCGTAACCACGCACGGAACCGATACCGCCCGCGTAGAAGTTCTTAAAGAATGGGTAGTCTTTGTTGCCGTAAGAGTCGCCGTAACCGGCCTGCATATTTAAGCCCAAAGTCCAATTCTTAGAAAGCGGCAAGTACTGCGTAATCTGGTATGTAGCGCGATAGTACTGAAGGTCAAGCCCCGGCAGACTCACTTCACTACTAAATCTCTGATACCGGCCACGGGTCGGAGCCAAGGGGCTATCGCGACTATCGCGGGCCCAACCCACGGTGAAAAGTGCTGCCTTAGAGGTCTTACCGTAATCATCTACATACTTAAAATAGCGATAGGGAGATGAAGAATATTTCCCCTTCATCGAATCTGTTTTATTCCCGCGCGTTGTAACCTTTGTTGCTTCGAGCTTGGCACCGACGTAAATCGTATCGAGTTCTGTCACCGGGATGCCAAAGTCAATGCCGCCACCAAAAGTCTCGTAAGCGACGTTAGAGACATCGAGCTCATCCAAGTCTGTGCGTCTATCGTAGAGTTCCCAGTTGCGACTGATACCTTCTGGGGTAATGTAGGGCTCACCTAAACTCAATGCAACTGTTCTCTGGCTCTTACTCGTATTAACGTCAATCGAGAAAGAGTTACCTGTGCCGAAGATGTTATTCTGTGCAAAGCCCGCAGAGAGGATGACACCATCATCGCTCGAGTAACCTGCACCGAGGCTAATGGAACCCGTGGGACGCTCTTTAACCTTCACTTCCAAGTCAACCTCATCGCGTGTTCCTTCCACAGGGACGTGATTGACTTCAACGCTATCGAAGTACCCTAAGCGGTCAATACGGTCGCGGGAGAGCTTAACCTTGTCGCTATTAAACCATGCAGATTCGTACTGACGCACCTCACGACGAATCACCACATCGCGTGTTCTTGAATTGCCGACGATGTTAACGTGACGCACGTAGGCACGCCTCCCCGGGTCAATCGTGTAGACGATATTGACAGTCTGATTCTTCTCATCCGTGACAGGATTGGGTGTTGCCGTGCAGAAGGCGTAGCCCAAGGCAGAGAATTTCTCAGCGATCTCTTTACCCACGTCATTTACACGCTCTGCGTTATAGATGTCGCCTGTCTTAATTTTGGCAATGAGGGGATTAATTTCACTTTCGAGGTCAAGCATGTCGCCAGCGAGTGTGACGTTACTGACCTTGTACTGTTCACCCTCGGAAAGATTAATCGTCACGAAGATATCGGACTTATTCGGCGCCATGGAAACCTGCGTGCTGTCGATACGGAAATCGAGGTAGCCCTGATTAAGATAGAAACTGCGGATGGATTCCAAATCGGCTGCAAGCTTTTCGCGCGAATACATATCGCGCTTTGTGTAGAAACTTGACCACTTATGCGGGTGTAACTGCATTTGATCTAAGAGTTCATCATTGTCGAAAATCGTATTTCCGACAAAGCGAATTTCTTTAATAGAACTCGCTAGACCCTCGTTCACATTAATAGAAACCTTCACGCGATTGCGTTCCACGGGGGTGGTTGTCTTATCAACGGTTACGCCGTAGTAGCCTTTGGAGAGATACATGCGACGCATCTCTTGCTCTGCGCGATCCAGAATGGAACTATCGAAGATACGCCCCTCAGCCAAGCCCACATCTCTTAGGCTCTTTAAGGCGCCGTCCTTATCAAAGGCCTTAACGCCATTGATTTCAATAGCGGCAACCGCTGGACGTTCCACGAGGCTCACAACGAGGACATCGCCTTCGCTTGACAATCCCACATCGCGGAAAAGACCCGATTCATACAGGTCGTGAATAGCCTCGGTACCGCGCTCAGGCGTGTATTCATCCCCAACCTGAAAAGGAAGATGGGAGAACACAGTTCCGGGTTCCGTTCTCTGAATACCCTCGATGCGAATGTCTTTAATCGTAAAGACCTGCGCAAGGGCAGTAGAAGTAATCAAAGCCGCAGCTGCGGCAATCACTGTCAGTCGAAATGCTTTACGTGCTCTCATCGTCTTCTTTTTTACAAAAATCAAACTATCAAATCCGTAGTGAAAGTCGTGCCAAAGCGTACTTTCCTTAGCCTTAAGAAAAGCGCGAGACACACTTTGCCGTTAGTCTAGCCGAAAACAGCAGGTAAAACAGTGCCGCAAATCGAAAAAGTTGCGTCTTGTCTAGGTATTGCAATTTGGCATAAATACCCATTTGAGAAAGCAAGCGAAAGAGAAAAGCCGCCGTAAGTGAATTTTTAGAATGCAAAAAAGGTTTTTATAATGGTTAGAAAGTTAAGTAAGGCTCGTAAAGCCATGAAAATTCGACCACGCTCCATCGCACTTGTCGCCGCAGCTTTCTTAGTAGCTGGCGCTCTTCTTATTTCGCAGAAATTTTCTTCTGACGATTCAGCTCTACGCCTCTATGGCACAGTTGACACGCGCACTGTGCGTCTTGCCTTTGAAGAAGCGGGG
>CAZHBC010000054.1:0-7629 GCA_964530715.1 uncultured Sutterella sp.
AAAAAGGATTGGTGGATGCTGAGAGGTTCGAACTCCCGACCTACGCCGTGTAAAGGCGCCGCTCTTCCAACTGAGCTAAGCATCCAATAGCGGAATCAAAAAAACGAAGTCGCTACTTTACAGCATCTTTAAAAATCTTGCTTGGGTGAAACTTTGGAGAACGGCTTTCTGGAACCGAAATCTTCTCACCTGTCTTAGGATTACGACAAACTCTTGCATCGCGCCGCGTGACAGAAAACGTTCCAAACCCCGCAATCGCCACAGTCTGTCCCTTAGAAAGTGCCTTCTTGAGTGCGTCAAACATCGCATCTACAGCATGTCTTGCATCGATCTGCGATATGTTCGCATTCGTTGAAACTTCTGCAACCAACTCTCGTTTGTTCATAAAAGTAGCGCTCCCTCGGTAATTTTTTTTTGATCTAAGAGTGTTACTCCCCATAGACGCATCACTATAGCATCGACGGGGAGTTTTCCCAAAAGAATTCGAGGTTTTCTTAAAAGCGCTTGATTTTTAACGAGAAACTGAAGTAACTCCTGTAACTTCAGGGGCCTTTGCCGCAAGCGCCATCGTTGGTGTGTCCTTTGCAGGCGCGGCAACAATGGGGGTAATTGGCTTTAAAAGCGCTTCCGTGAGAACTTCGTCAATCCAACGCACTGGGACGATTTCAAGCCCAGTCTTGACGTTTTCTGGAATCTCAGCCAAATCCTTAACATTACTCTCAGGGATAAGCACTTTGCGGATACCTCCACGAAGGGCTGCAAGGAGTTTTTCCTTTAATCCGCCGATTTCAAGCACCTCTCCTCGGAGAGTGATTTCGCCCGTCATCGCAATATCAGGACGCACGGGGTTATTTGTCATCGCAGAGACAATAGCCGTCGTAATTGCCGCACCTGCGCTCGGGCCATCCTTCGGCACCGCGCCCTCTGGGAAGTGGATATGCCAATCCGTTTCCGAGAAAATCTTGGGTTCAATTCCAAGTTTTTCCGCACGAGACCGGACAACACTGCGGGCAGCTTCAACGCTTTCTTTCATCACGTCGCCTAAGGAGCCCGTGCGCTGCACAAGGCCTTTTCCTGGGAAGACTACGGCTTCAACCGTGAGAATGTCTCCACCGACCTCAGTCCACGCTAGGCCATTGACCTGGCCAACCTGGGGATCTTTCTGCGCAACGCCAAAGGTGTACTTACGAACGCCTAAGAATTCCGAGAGGTTTTCTCGCGTCACGGTCACTGTGGGCTTCTTTTTCGCGGCCGATTCGTCATTTTTCCGAACGGTCTTACGGAAAATCTTTCCAATTGCCCGTTCAAGACCACGAACGCCTGCCTCGCGGGTGTAGTAGCGGACGATGTCACGGATAGCATCCTCGGTGACGCTCACCTCGCCTTTTTTCACGCCGTTGAGTTCCATTTCCTTTGGAATGAGGTGTTCTAGGGCGATGTGAAGTTTCTCATCTTCTGTGTAGCCAGAAAGATTAATCACTTCCATACGATCAAGGAGCGCTGCCGGGATCTCGTAAGAGTTACTCGTTGCAACGAACATCACATCCGAAAGGTCAAAATCTACATCCACATAGTGGTCTTGGAAGGACTTATTCTGCTCAGGGTCAAGCACCTCAAGGAGAGCAGCCGCGGGGTCGCCTCGGAAATCTGAACCGAGTTTGTCGATTTCATCTAAGAGGAAAAGCGGATTACGAACCCCAGCCTTCACAAGAGACTGAATGATCTTTCCAGGCATAGAACCAATATAGGTACGACGGTGCCCACGAATCTCACTTTCATCGTGCACACCCCCTAAGGCCATGCGAACAAACTTACGGTTGGTCGCGCGAGCAATCGACTCCCCAAGACTTGTCTTACCAACGCCCGGTCCCCCAACAAGGCAAAGAATCGGCGCCTTAAGTTTCCCTACGCGTTTCTGTACAGCGAGGTACTCCAAAATACGCTCTTTAACCTTCTCCAGGCCCCAGTGATCTGCGTCCAAAATCTTCGCTGCACGCTTTAAATCCGTACTAACGCGGCTCTTAGCTTTCCAGGGGAGATCTAAAAGCGTATCAAGGTAGCCACGGATTACCGTAGCCTCTGCGCTCATAGGCTGCATAAGGCGAAGTTTCTTAAGTTCTGAAAGAGCGCTTTCTTCGGCTTCTTTACTCATCCCTGAGGAGAGAATCCGTTGCTTATAACTATCCAAATCATCGCTAGGTGTGGCATCGTCGCCCCCGAGCTCCTTCTGGATAGCCTTCATCTGCTCATTAAGATAGTAGTTACGCTGATTCTTATCCATCGCCTGCTTGACGCGCCCGTGGATTCTCTTCTCAAGCTGTAGGATGTCGATTTCGCCCAAGACAAATCCCAAGAGGAAATTAAGTCTCTCCGAGAGTGTCACGGATTCGAGTAGCTTTTCTTTATTCTCTAAAGAAAGCGGCAACTGTGCGGCAATCGCGTCCGAGAGCCCCTCGGGATCAGCCATTGCCGTAATCGAATTCATAGCCTCCGCAGGGACCTTGTGGCTTTCCTTTGCATAAGAAAGGAAGTTCTGCAGAATCGACCGCTTTAGCGCTTCGCACTCGTTGCGGTTACCGATTTCTGTTTCAAGAACCGTAGCTTTTGCCTTTAAAAAGCCATCCCCGTCTGTGAAGCTTTCAAACTTAATACGGTGTTTACTCTCGATTAAGACTTTCATCGTCCCGTCGGGTAGCGTCAACGTCTGCAAAATATCTGCAACCGTTCCAACGCCAAAGAGTTCCTCGGGTGCGGGGTCATCTGTCTTAGGAGAGCGTTGCGTGACAAGGAGAATTCTTTTATCAGCGTGAGAAGCCGCCTCAACGGCACGCGCTGACTTAGGACGCCCAATCAAAAGGGGCATCACGGTGTGCGGAAAGACAACAACGTCGCGAATCGGAACGACTGGCGCGACAATAACATTCGGTACTTGAGAAGCTTGACTCATCGGTTACTTTGAAAAAAAGGAGTTCTTCTTACCCCTTATATGGGGGCGGATAGAAGAATTATCAACTGAAGAGAAGAATTCTGCTCGGTTTGGGGCCTCGCGATTTGAGGCCCCACTAAAGCGCTACAAAGAAAAGCTTATTTTCCTTTCTTTTCATAGAAAACTTTAAGCTTTTTACTCTCTTTGTCGACATCAAGACGCACGAGGGTAATTTCCTTATCCGAAGGAATCTCGTACATGGGTTCAAGAAGCGCCCCCTCTACAATTGCCCTAAGACCACGGGCACCTGTTTTTCTTTCAATTGCAAGTTTTGCAATTGCCGAGAGCGCCGCTTCGGTTACTTCAAGCTTTACGCCATCCATCGAGAAAATCTCAACGAACTGTTTGATGAGAGCGTTTTTCGGCTCCGTGAGAATACTTCGGAATGCCTCTTCCGTTAACTCTTCTAAGCAGGCGATGACAGGTAAACGTCCGACAAGTTCTGGAATCAAGCCAAACTTCACAAGGTCCTTCGGTTCGCACTGCGAAATAAGTTCTGAGAGTCTCTCTTCTTTTTTGGATTTCACCTCAGAAGAAAATCCGATTCCCGCTCGGCCTTCTGTGCGTTTTTCGATGATTTTTTCCAACCCGTCAAAGGCACCACCGCAGATAAAGAGAATGTTCGCAGTATTCACAGGAATCATGGGGCCGCGCGGATTTTTTCTTCCAGCTGCGGCTGGAACATTACAGACTGTCCCTTCAATGAGTTTTAAGAGAGCCTGCTGAACACCCTCGCCTGAGACGTCACGCGTAATCGAGGGGTTTTCGCTCTTACGCGCAATCTTGTCGATTTCATCCAAATAAAGGATGCCACGCTCTGCCTTTGCAACGTCACCCCCTGCGGCCTGCAGAAGTTTGTGGATGATGTTTTCCACATCCTCCCCTACGTAGCCCGCCTCCGTGAGTGTTGTCGCATCGGCAATTGCAAAGGGGACTTTAAGCACACGGGCAAGCGTTTGCGCAAGAAGCGTCTTCCCGGAACCCGTTGGGCCAATAAGGAGGATATTTGACTTTTGAAGTTCAACCTCCGAGTCACTCTCTAAGTGCTTTAAGCGCTTGTAGTGGTTGTAGACCGCAACCGAGAGAACTCTCTTTGCCTTCTCTTGCCCAATGACGTAGTTACAAAGATGCCGATAGAGGTCAGCGGGCGTTGGAAGCGGCTCGTTATCCTGGAAGTCTTCTGCGGAGGCTGTGGCACTCACCTCTGGGCCTGCGGGCTGCGCCTTTCCGTCACCCAAAGCGGCAACAAGCCCCCGAATGCAGCGATCGCAAACAAGAATTGACCGTCCTGTGTCGATTAAATCTCCACAATCCTCTCGGCACCGACCGCAAATACTGCAACGCTGTGTTTTTTCAAACATATGAGCTTTTCCCTTCTAGCTAATCCCGTTTCAATCCTTTTAGGCACGCTTCGTGAGAATCTTATCGATGATTCCATAGCGCAATGCGGCATCAGGACTCATGTAATTGTCGCGATCGGTATCCCGCGTGATGACATCGATGGGTTGCCCCGTACGCTCGGAGAGAATTGCATTCAACTTTTCTTTTAATTCCTGGATTTCACGGGCCTGGATAGCAATGTCGCTTGCCATACCGCGGCTTCCGCCCGAGGGCTGATGAATCATGATCCGCGAGTTCGGAAGGCTAAAGCGCTTTCCTTTTTCTCCTGCGGCAAGAAGGAATGCTCCCATGGAAGCTGCCATACCGACACAGATCGTCTGCACCGCTGGGCGAATAAATTGCATCGTGTCATAGATGCCAAGACCCGCGTAGACGGAGCCCCCTGGGCTATTGATATATAGGGAGATGTCCTTCTCTGGGTCTTCACTTTCTAAGAAGAGAAGCTGTGCGACGATGAGGTTTGCGCTCTCGGCTGTCACCTCGCCATTTAAGAAAACGATTCTGTCACGTAAGAGACGCGAATAGATATCAAAACTACGTTCCCCGCGGGCGCTCTGTTCGACGACCATCGGGATTAAGGTATCAACGGGCATAGACATTTTCAAAATTTCCTTATTAGGCACTCGGGCTTAAAGACAGAAAAAGCGGAAACCGGTTTCATCCCGATTACCGCCTTTTCGTATTTCGGTCAATTTCGGGTTTTCCCGCTTAGGCCTGCATCAACTTATCAAAGGGAAGGGTTTCTTCCGTTGTCTTCGCCTTAGAGAGAATGTAGTCAACAACCTTGTTTTCAACCAAGACGTTGGTGAGCATCTCAAGCTGAGAGCGATCCTTAAGATAGTACTCTTTGACCTTCTCGGGCTCCTCGTAACTTGCAGCGAGCTCTGCGGCAAACGCTTCCAAGTCTTCGTGCGTGACATTAATCTTCGCAACTTCGATTAACTTCGCAACAAGGAACCCTAAGAGAACGCGCTGCTTGGCGTCCTTTTCAAAGATTTCCAAGGGGAGTTTCGGCGCCTTCTTCGCATCGATGCCAAACTGCGCAACCATGCGTTCCTGGGCCTGCTTGGAGAGCCGTTCCTCTTCTTCCTTGAGCATTGCCTTCGGAGCTGGGAAGGGGGCAAGGCCTGCGAATGCAGCCATTGTCTCAGCCTTCGTGCGGGCAAGTAAACGGGCCTTAACTTCACGCTCTAAATTGACGCCAACTTCTTTCTTCAAAGCTTCAACGGAGTCTTGACCGACGGACTTTGCGAATTCTTCATTGAGTTCAGGAAGGACTTCCTTCTCAAGCTTTGTGAGTTCGACTTCGAAGTCTACGGTCTTGCCTGCGAGATCCTTAGAGAAGTAATCAGCGGGGAATGTGAGCTTAAAGGTCTTCTTCTCACCTGCGGCCATTCCGCGAACGGCGTTCTCAAATTCAGGGAGCATGCGACCTGCACCGAGCGTCATCTTGAAGTCTTTGGCGGTACCCCCTTCAAAGGCGACGCCATCCTTCGTGCCCGTAAAGTTAATCGTGCAAAGGTCGGTGTCCGTGGCCTTACGCCCTTCTTCAACTGTGAAAGTGGCGCGCTGCTTACGCATCACATCAACTGTCTGATTGACCTCGGCATCGGTAAGCGGGCAGACATAACGCTTTAATTCGAGAGAATCTAAGGCAGGAAGTTCAAACTCGGGGAAGCACTCGACCGTAGCCTTAAACTTCAAGTCCTCGCCTTCGGCTGTCTTCACTGGGACAATCTCAGGCATACCAACCATCTGAAGGTTAGCCGCCTTCACAGCCTTTTCAAATTCACGTTCGATAAGGCCATTGAGTGTCTCAACATAGGCATCGTGCCCGTACATGGCACGAACCGTTTCAAAGGGAACGTGGCCAGGGCGGAAGCCAGCAATCTTTGCCTTCTTCGCATAGCGCTTTAAGGACGCTTCAATCCCAGAGGTGAGTTCTGCGGCAGGAACCGTGAACTCAACGGATTTCTCAAGCGGATTCACCGCGGGTGTCTCGGCAGCTTTCTGAGGCTCTTCGGCCTTCTTTTCTTCAACGTTTTCAGTCATCGTTAAGTTTTTCGTAAAGCCACAAGAAAAATCCCATTTTTTCTTGTAGCAAGTTTTTAGGAACAAAAAAGAATCCGAGCCGAGCACGTGGTCGGTTCGAAGCGATGTGCATTATACTGATTCGCTCAATTTTGGTGCGGTTTACGCCCCTAGGTTTTCGCTATTTCCTTGCGAGAGGAGCTTTACACGATGGAAAATCTTTTTTTAGGCTTTGATGCCGGTACACAAAGCGTCAAGGTCGCCATCTACGATGACTCTTGGCGTGTTCTCGCCCAAGCAACACGGCCCACGACGCTACATTACCCGCATCCAGGCTGGGTTGAAATGGATGTAGACGAGTACGTTCGCATCACAATCGCTTGCATCGCTGACTGCGTAAAAGAGATTCGCGCCGCAGGCCTTGACCCCGCGAAGATTCGGGCTGTGATGGGAGATGGCATCATCTGCGGAATCTGTGGCGTCGATAAAGAAGGCAATGCCATCACGCCCTACATCAACTACTTAGATAGCCGCACAGCAGAAGACTGCGAGGCCATTAACGCCAAAAACCTACCCATTTGGGCCAAAGAAACCGGAAACCCTGAAGCTCTCTGCCTATTTCCTGCGATGTTCGCAAGGTGGTTTCTAAAAAACAACAAAGCCTTTTCTGAACGCGGCGTGAAATTCATGCATAACGCCCCGTACATCCTTTCGCACCTTGCAGGTCTTACGGCAAAAGATGCCTTTATCGATTGGGGCGCAATGTCCGGTTGGGGCTTAGGCTACAAGGTGGAAGAAAAGTGTTGGAGCCCCGAGCAGCTGGAGATTCTTGGAATTGACCCCTCTTACATGCCACGGATCTTGAAACCTTGGGACGTGGTAGGCGGCATCAGTGAAGAAGTCTCTGTGGCGACAGGACTAAAGGCGGGGACCCCCGTCTGCGCGGGCGCCGGCGACACGATGCAATCAATGCTCGGCTCTGGCGTCTTTGAAGCCGGTAAGGGCGTTGACGTCGCTGGAACCTGTGCGATGTTTTGCGTCTCAACAAAAGGGATTGTCCCAGAACTCTCCAAAAAAGGCACGGGTCTCATCTTTAATAGTGGGACGCTTGAAGACACCTACTTTTACTGGGGGTATATCCGCACAGGCGGTTTGGCGCTACGGTGGTTTAAAGATAACATCTGTCAGAAAAAGGGAGACTCTTCTCACTA
>CAZHBC010000055.1:0-5253 GCA_964530715.1 uncultured Sutterella sp.
GTAACGTTACGCGGGCGTAACTTTACCGACAAATTTCGAAGTTATCAATGAGACGCGTCTTTCCGATATAGACAGCAATTGCAAAAAGCACACGCCCCTTAACAGTCGCAATAGGTTCCATGTTTTCTGCATTCACAGCCTCTGCGTAGTCAAGTTTTGCTAGGGGCTCTGAGGCAATCTTCGTGCGAATAGCAGAAAGAATTGCTTCAACATCCGTCGTACCATTTTCGCAGAGCGATTTCGCAAGTTTTAACGATTGACTCAAAACAAGGGCAGCTTCCCTTTCCGCGTCATTTAAATACTTATTGCGGCTTGACTTCGCAAGGCCATCTGCCTCGCGAACGATGGGGCAACCCACAATCTCAATATCAAAATTGAGGTCTCGCACCATACGGCGGATGACAGCGAGCTGCTGCGCATCTTTTTGGCCGAAGAAAGCCATATCGGGAGCTGCGATGTGAAAGAGCTTACTCACGACCGTGCAAACCCCACGGAAGTGAATCGGTCTCGTTTTCCCGCAGAGGTTCTTAGAAAGGGCTGGAACTTCGGTCCAAGTCCCGAAATCCTTTGCATAGAGTTCTTCTGGCGTCGGGTGAAACACCAAATCTACGCCCAAGGAATTCAGAAGGTCACAATCGTGCTCAAAATCTCTCGGGTAACTATCCAAATCTTCATTGGGTCCAAACTGCGTTGGGTTCACAAAGACAGAAACAACAACACGGTCACAAGAGGCCTTTGCGGCTTTCACGAGACTTGCATGTCCTTCGTGTAAGTACCCCATTGTGGGAACGAGCCCCACAGTGGCGCCTTCTTTTTTCCAAGCCTTAACGGCGCAACGTACCTCTTCGATTGTATGAGCAACAATCATTGCTTTCTCCAAAACTTAAATTGAATTCTTCACTTAACTAAGAGCGCGGATGTAGCTTAGTAACATCGCCTCTAAAACCATTCTGGCATTTAAAGGATGCGAACTTACGCGAGAAAGATCTCGAACACTATTAATCCATGCGTAGAGCTTTGCGGCATCCGTACCCTTTGCAATCGGTGTCATTTGAGCGGCGTAAGAAGAAAAATACCGTCCCTCCCCGCCTTCACGGAATGACGCTAAGTCCCAAGCCCACCGGGAAAGCAGGCGACTCACCGCAGGGAGCGCCACATCGCGTCCTATTGCCTTTGAGATGTCTTCAAAATCCCCCTTCGCGCCTTTTAGTAAGAAAGCGATGAGTCTCTCTTCATCTTCTTTTGAGAGAATTAGTCTTTCATCAACTTCGAAGGCGTTAAGCGGCATGCCGCCTGCGGCTTCAAGCGCTCTCTCTGGGTCTTCTATCTTCTCTTTTTTAAGCCAACTAAGAGCCTCTTCATGCGTCGGTGGCGTTGCACGGATTAATCTACAGCGAGACCGTATCGTCGCTAGGACGCGATCGATCTCATCGGCAACAAGGATGAAGACAAGGTCCTCTGGCGGCTCTTCGATACTCTTTAAGAGGCTAGCAGCAGCTTCCGCTCGAATCTTATCCGCAGGATAAACGAGAACAACGCGCTTTCCGCCTTCGTGACTAGTGAGTGTTAGGAAGTCAGCAAGGGCCCTCGTCTGATGAATGAGAATCTCTCTATAAAGAGTTTTACGGGTACTTGCGGCATTCTCAGGAGGAGTGAAAGGAATTCCCCGTGGGAGAGCCTCCGCTTCACTTACAAGATATCGAATATCTGGATGGGTAAAAGCCTCACTTAATTTACAAGCATGACAGGCACCACACGAAGCGCCATCAGCCTCAGGTTTCTCACAGAGTAAAGATTTCGCGAAAGCATGCGCAAGTTCAAACGTCCCGATACCGCGCGGTCCATAAAGCAAAATGGCATTAGGGAGCGCCGCTCGTAAATCATTAAGACTTTTCGCAAGACTTTCTTGCCAAGGATACTGCGCTAAAGCCATGATGCGGCCTCCGTAAGAAGCTTCTCCGTAATCACCTCTGGCGTCTGCGTGGCATCTACGATGAAAAAGCGCTTCGCATCGCGCTCTGCACGGTCTAAGTAGGCGCGCCTTACTGAAGAGAAAAAGAGAAGGTCTTCTTTTTCAAAACGGTCTGCTGCGCGGGCTTTTGCTCTTCGTGTTGCAGCAACTTCTGGGGCTAGATCAAAAAGCACTGTGTGATTGGGTTGCAGAGCCCCTTGAACAAGCGCCTCAAGCGTTTCTACAGCCTCAGGGCTTTCATGCTTGGCGCCAACTTGATAGGCAAAAGTTGCATCCGTAAAGCGGTCAGATACGACCCAAGCGCCGCGAGCTAATGCGGGTTCAATCACCCGAGCAATGTGCTCAGAGCGTGCGGCAAAAAATAAAAGCGTCTCTGTAGAGACTTCCATATCCTCGTGCAAAAGGAGATCTCGGATTTTCTCTCCTAACGGGGTGCCCCCAGGTTCACGCGTACGAATAACTTCAATTCCGCGAGTTTTTAAGAATTCGCAAAGCGCTTCTATCTGGGTGCTTTTCCCAGCTCCGTCAATGCCTTCAAAGGTAATAAATGCGCCTCGCTTCATCATTTTTCCTACAAGAGAATCAATTTTTTGATTTACGCTTTTTTTGGTACTTTGCTACCGCTCTGTTATGGGCTTCAAGCGTTACTGAGAATTCAGTCGTGCCATCGCCCTTTGCAACGAAGTATAGATATTTCGTCGCCGCTGGGTGGAGAGCCGCTTGAATCGAATCCGCAGATGGCATAGCTATCGGTGTAGGCGGAAGCCCGTAATTAAGATAACTGTTGTAGGGAGTTGGCTTTGTGAGGTCTTTCTTTCTAAGGCGCCCCTTAAAGTCATCCCCAAGGCCGTAAATAACCGTAGGATCTGTCTGTAGCGGCATCCAAATCCTAAGGCGATTGTGGAAAACAGAGCTCACCAAATGTCTATCCGTACGAATACCAGTTTCTTTTTCAATGATTGAGGCAAGAATAAGCGCCTCATAGGGTGTTTTAAGTTTTAACCCAGGAGCTCGCGAATTCCATTCACGCTCTAAGACTTCTTTCTGTTTTTCATAGGCCTGCTTATAAAAGGAGAAGTCCGTAACCCCCGTCTTAAAGTGATACGTATCGGGAGAAAAGAGTCCTTCAGCTTTACTTTCATTCGCTCCGAGTTTTTTAAGAATTTCTTCTTCCGCAAGAGCCGCTGTTGTGTGCTTTAAATCTGCGTGGGTATCAACAAGGTTACGTAATTCCCGGAATGTTGTCCCTTCGAGGATTCGGATGCGGCCTTGGGCGACAAGGCCAGTAGTGAGTTGATCTACGATTTCTGTAAGAGTAATGCCACGCTCGAATCGGTAGCGGCCTGCGTGAATCTTCGCAGGATCCCCGTAAAGGCGAAGGAGTATCGAAAGATAGGTTTCGTTTACCTCAATACCGCTTTGAGAGACTTTCCTTGCGACAGAGCGCATCGTGTCACCGCGATTGACCTGTACATCTACGCGAAGCGCTTCGTTATCTGTAAAACTGACAGGGGCAAAAAGCGTATAGCCAACGTAGAAAACCGCAAGGGCAACAATGAGAGTTACTCCAAGGGTTAACTTAAAAAAAAGACTTCCGCCTTGCAAAGCGTCCTTAAGTCTAGAAAGGAATCCACAGAAGAGGCCTCTTCCCTTCCCATTTAAATTCTCCGAACCGCTTCGCTTAAAAGCTTTCGAGTTCGAATTTTCTTCGTCTTGACTTTGCACGCCCGCCTCAAAAGAGAAATCTACCTACGACTGCCCCAAAGAAGGAGCTTAATGCGCCATAATACAATGTTTAACGGTTAAAAGGCTTGGTATGTCCGTACTCCAAAAGGATAAGAAACTCTGTTGTCTCTCAAAACTAGGCGTACTCCGCTTTTCTGGAACTGATGCCCGGGCATTTCTACAGGGGCAAATTACGCTTGACGCAAAATTGCTCGATGAAAGTGGGCGTCTTGCGGCCTATTGCGACGCTCGTGGAAGAGTCCTTGCAACATTCATTCTCTTTAAAAGAGAAGATGTGTTTTACGCGGTTACCTCTAAGGATTTAGTTTCCGCTCTCGTAAAACGCCTACGGATGTATGCCCTTAGACGAGATGTAAAGATTGACGCAGTTGAAGGATTCACTCTTTACGGAGACTTGGGTGGCGTTCTAGTTCCTGCAAACGCAGAAGTTATCTTTACCCTGCCCTTTGGAAAGATTCTTTTAAGCGAAGAAACCCTAACAACGAATGCCGAAGAACCCGAGTGGTGGAAGGTTGCCTGTGAAAACTTCTTCCCATGGGTTTTTGCTGCTACCTCGTCTCGCTTCATAGCACAGTCCATTAACCTAGACCTCGCAGGGGCAATAAGCACGGACAAAGGCTGCTACGTAGGGCAAGAGGTGATTTCTAGAATTCGCAATCTCGGCACTCCTTCAAGAAGGCTTGCTCTCTACACGGGTCCAATGGAAACCCTCACTCCTGGCGCAGAGTTCTATGATTGCGAAAAAATACCAAAGGGAACTCTCGTTTACTCTTCCCTGGGGTGTGCTCTTGTTGAGAGTAGTAGAAAAGAGATTTTGGATACGCTTTACACAGCTGAAGGCACTGCCTTTAAGCTTAAGTGCGAAACAAAAGAATAATTGCAAAAAATGACAAAACCCATTTTGATTTATACGAAAGAGGAAATTGAAGCGATTCGCCATGTGGGAAATCTCGCTTCACGTCTTCTCGATTACATTACGCCCTTTGTTAAGAGTGGCATAAGTACGAAGCGGCTCGATGACATGATGCTCGAATACACGGAAAAAGTCCTTGGAGCAAGGTCAGCGTGTCTACATTACAAGCCAGAAGGGATGACACCCTACCCGGCTGCAACCTGCATATCCGTAAATCACGTCATCTGCCACGGAATCCCAAGCGAAAACAAGATCTTAAGGAAGGGCGATATCGTCAACATCGATGTCACGCTCGAAAAAGATGGCTTCTACGGGGATAACTCCCGCATGTTCCAGGTCGGGAAACCCACAGTCGCTGGAAACCGCCTCGTTGAAGCAACCTACGGCTGTATGTGGGCTGGCATCGAAGCGGTTCGCCCTGGTGGAAACTTCAACGATATTGGCGAGGCTTGCTACAACTTCGTCTCTCCCTTAGGGCTCACAATCGTTCGTGAATACGGTGGACACGGTATCGGTAAGGTTTTCCATGGCGAACCACACGTAAGTCACTTTCCGATTTCCGCGGCCACGGCAACCTTTGAGCCTGGGATGATTTTCACAGTGGAACCCATGGTTAACGCTG
>CAZHBC010000055.1:5353-7569 GCA_964530715.1 uncultured Sutterella sp.
ACGGCAACCTTTGAGCCTGGGATGATTTTCACAGTGGAACCCATGGTTAACGCTGGAAAACGCTATATCACAACTCTAGGTAACGGCTGGACAGTTGTCACAAAAGATCAAAGCCTTTCAGCGCAGTGGGAGTTACAGGTTCTTGTAACCGAGACGGGCTACGACATTCTCACGGTGAGTGCGGGGTCAAGAGAGCCACCAAGTTGGGTTAAGGGCTGGAAAAAGCCTGCTGGCCTCCCCTAAATAAACAAAAAGTGAGTGAACGTGAGAGTAAGTCGCGATGAATACTTAGGTGAGAAAGCCTCTCTAGGAAAAGCCTTCCTAGAGGGCGACGTCCCTAGTCGCGACTATCTAAAAAATCACGCAGCACTTTTGCGAGAAATTCTTACCTCTCGCGCGAAAAAAGCCAACCTCCCCCAAAATTGCTCGATTCTTGCAGCAGGGGGTTTTGCACGTGAAGAGCTCTTTCCCTACTCAGATATCGATGTTCTCCTTCTTATCGATGAAGCGGTAAGCGAAGAAGAAAAAAATCAAATCAGCACCTACCTCACTGACCTCTGGGACTTGGGACTCACCGTAGGAGCGTCAGTGAGAACCCCCGCGGAAGTTGCTAAAGACGCGACAACGGATGTCGCTTTTGCAACGAACTTTCTGGAATCGGCGTGGATCTACGGCGATAAAGCGCTCTTTACGAGAGCAAAAGAAGCCTTCGCTACGGTTTTTGATCCAAGAAAATTCTTTCGCGAGAAAGAGCTTGAGATGCAGCAGAGGCGTCGTAAGCACGGCGAGACCCCGTACGAGCTTGAACCCGACTTAAAGGAAAGCCCTGGAGCTCTGCGTGACATACAAGTAATCCTTTGGTGCGCAAAAGCCGCTGGGTTCGGCGCAACGCCCGAAGAGCTTATCGAAAGCGGGATTCTTACCGCGAAAGAAGCTTCAGCACTGAGAAGCGCTCAGACCTTTATACAAGACCTAAGACTCCGCATACAGCTAATGAGCAATCGCTCGGAAAATCGACTCCTTTTTGATAAGGAAGTGAGCCTAGCGAAGGCCCTCGCGATAGAAGGCACCACGGGGCTTGATGCCGCTGAAATCTTGATGAAGCGCTACTACCGCAATGCCCACGATGTTGAGCTTCTAAATGAAATTGCAATGCGCTCGATTGAAGAAAGGCTCTTCACGCCAGACTTCGTAAAGCCGCAAGAAAAACACATTGCGCCTGGGATTCTCGCCCGTGGCTCACTCCTAGATATCGAAAATGAGGCCCTTTTTGAAAATCAACCGCAAGCGTTTTTAAGAATATTTTTAGAGTTCTCTAGGCATCAAGAGTTGCGAGACTTTTCCGCACGATTAATGCGCCTCCTGTACCGCGCATCTAAGGGAACTTGCCTTCTACAGTTTGAAAGCGAAGCCTGTAAGAAGATCTTCCGAGAAATCCTTACCCTACACTATGGCTGTAGCCGTTGTCTGCAGCTTATGAATCGTTGGGGTGTTTTGGGGCAGATGATTCCAGAATTTGGCGCAATCGTTGGTCAGATGCAGCATGACCTCTTTCATGCCTACACCGTCGATCAGCACACGATGCTTACGATTCGCTACACAAGGCGTTTCACACACTCAAGTTACGCGCATGAGTTTCCGCATTGCTCCGAGGTCTCGTCTGAGATTAAACGCCCCGCCCTCTTAACAATCGCTGCCCTCATGCACGACATTGGTAAGGGGCGCGGTGGACACCACGCGGAGATTGGATCCGTGATTGCAGAGCGTTTTGCCGCGTCTCTCGGGATTGATGCTGAAGGTGTGGCTTACGTGAAGTTTCTCGTAAGAGAACACTTGACAATGAGCCGCGTGGCGCAAAAGCAAGACACATCAGACCCAAAGGTAATTGAGGCCTTTAGTAAAGTCGTTGAAAACAAAGCGCGGCTCGATGGTCTTTACCTCCTTACGGTAGCAGACATCCGCGCGACAAATCCCAAGATTTGGAATAGTTGGAAGGGAAAACTCTTAGAAGACCTCTACAACAAAACACTCCTATACCTTAGTGGCGAGAAGTCCCTCCTCACGGAAGAGTCTTACATCCGTGAAAAGCAGGAAAACGCTAAAAAGGCTCTTCTAACTTCAGGCATTAATTTAGAAGAAATCGATACCTTCTTTAGTACGCAAGACATCACCTACTTTATGCGTAACAGCGCTGAGGATATCGCTTGGCACGCTTC
>CAZHBC010000056.1:0-7566 GCA_964530715.1 uncultured Sutterella sp.
CTATATTTTTCGAAGACAAAGCCTTCGTTTAAGCTTATTAAAAGCCTCTCTTTCACGGTCATTTCTCCCCAAATAGGCCGTTAACAAAAAAACTAAGGCCGTCAAACAAACACAGGATGCCTATCTAGCGGCCTACCAAAAAAATATTTTATTTTCTCTACTGCACAAATAACCAAACCACGAAGGCAAAGGTTGGGCAGAGAATACTCACTGACCACGCCATATAACCAAAGAAGCTTGGCATCGTAAAGCCACGCTGACGAACAATCGAAACTGTCATCAGGTTGGGCGCGTTTCCAATGTAGGAGAGCGCTCCCATAAAGACCGCGCCCATGGAGACAGCCATCAAGGTCTTAGCATGTACTGTCATCAGGGCAGCAGCATCACCACCTGCGAGGTTAAAGAATGCGAGATATGTCGGTGCGTTATCGAGGAAGGCCGACAGAGAACCCGTCATCCAGAAGAACATCGCATTGTTGAACTGGCCATCTGCGTTCGTCACGAGTGCAACGAGGGGAGCGAAGACGCCAGAGGAACCTGCACGGAGCATCTCAAGCACCGGGACGATGCAAACGAAGATGCCAAAGAAGAGTTTTGCAATTTCAATAATCGGATCGAAGTTAAAGTGGTTAACTTCGTGAACATGTTTCGGCGTTGTAAAGTAGCTTAAGAGAGCGAGCGTGATAAAGCAGCAATCACGAACGATTCCCTGTAGAGAAAGGTGCACATCAAGCACTACGAACTCAACGCCAGGATTCCAAATACCGCTCATCAGAACGGCGCCAACCATGCCGCAAAGGTAAAGAACGTTAACCGAGCCCTCAACCTTAAAGGGAACGCGTTCCTCAGGATGCGGGACAAAGGTATGGTCTTTCTTCTCTAAGCGATAGAAATACTCATCGATTGCCACGTAGATAGAAAGAAGAATGGCAAGCGTCACACCCCAAGGAAGAATCAGGTGCTGAGCAGTCCAAAAGAAATCCACACCGCGAAGGAACCCTAAGAAAAGCGGAGGATCCCCTAAAGGCGTCAAGCAACCGCCAATATTGGCAACAATGAAGATAAAGAAGATAAAGGTATGAGAAGCGTGTTTGCGCCCCATGTTGGCGTGAATAAGCGGACGAATGAGAAGCATTGCTGCACCCGTCGTTCCCATCACGTTTGCAAGCACCGCGCCTACAGCAAGGAAACCCGCGTTAAAGACTGGGCGCCCCGCGAAGCTACTGCGAATGTGAATGCCGCCGGCGATAATAAAAAGAGCGCCGACGAAAAATAGGAATGGGATGTAGTCGCCAATCAAGGCGTGTGCGATTTCCTTTACGGCAATGTCGGAACCGAAAACGAAAAACATCGGAACCGCGCAAATCAAAGCCCAAAGAACTGCGACCTTACCGTAATGGTTATGCCAGAAATGTTCAGCGAACATCGGGCAAAGTGCCAAACTCAAGAGGATTCCTGCAAAAGGCAACGCCCAACAGATGGAAAGTTCAGCGCCATTTAAAGACGAGGCGAAGGCAACTGTGGGAATGAAAAACATCCCCAACACGCCAACCGCATGTGTGATTCTCATGCTTCTTCTCCTATGGAAGTATCTCTACTCCTTCACCTCATTTTCGATTGTAACGGAAAGTTACCGTCTGTCAATTGCGTTTTTAGGCAGGTTTTAAAAATTTTTTTAGTTATTTCCCCTAAAATCACTCCAATTGGTTATTTTTCAATTGAAATTTCCAAAATATTGCCTTTTTCGAGAATCTTCTAACCCAAGGACCTTCGTATGCTTGATAGTGAGAATCGCCCCTTAATCGCTAAAAATGACAAGACAGAGTTATTCATCCGCCCTGAGATGATTAACAGACACGGCATGATTGCTGGTGCGACAGGAACTGGTAAAACCGTAACGCTTCA
Source organism: uncultured Sutterella sp. (assembly GCA_964530715.1). GTDB lineage: Bacteria > Pseudomonadota > Gammaproteobacteria > Burkholderiales > Burkholderiaceae_F > Duodenibacillus. The sequence goes on from CAZHBC010000056.1 coordinate 1,906, forward strand.
AACAATGGCTGAGACATTCAGTGCCATGGGCGTTCCTGTGTTCATGAGTGATATTAAAGGGGATCTCTCAGGGATCAGTAAACCGGGTTCTCCCAAGGGAAAAATCGCAGAACGCATTGCCTCACTAAAGCTTCGTGAAGCTGGATACGTCAATCGTGCCTACCCCGTGTGCTTCTGGGACGCCTTCGGAAAGAACGGCCACCCCTTGCGCGTTCGCGTAAGCGACATGGGCCCCGTCATCCTGGCCCGCATGCTTAACCTCAATGATGTGCAGAGCGCCCTCTTAACTCTCATTTTCAAGATTGCAGACGATAAAGAACTTCTCCTCATTGACTTTAAAGATCTTCGCTTGATGATTCGCTACGTTGGAGAAAACAAGGATAAGTTCACTACCGAGTATGGGCAAATTGCCTCTGCGAGTATCGGCGCAATTCAGAGAGCCCTACTTAAGCTTGAAAACGAAGGCGCAGATGTCTTCTTTGGCGAACCCTCTCTCGATATCTTCGATTTGATGCAGACAGACGAAAACGGCTTTGGCGTCATCAACATCCTCGCTGCAGATAAGTTGATGAATTCTCCCTTGACCTATTCGATGCTTCTTTTGTGGCTCCTTGCGGAACTCTACGAAAAGATGCCTGAAGTGGGCGACTTGGAGAAACCGAAATTTGTCTTCTTCTTTGATGAAGCACATATGCTCTTTTCTAATGCCACACCAGAGCTCTTAGAGAAGATCGAACAGATTGTTCGCCTCATTCGCTCGCGTGGCGTTGGTATCTACTTTGTCACACAGTCTCCTGATGACATTCCCGATGACGTCTCCGCACAGCTCGGCAACCGTGTTCAACATGCCTTGCGTGCTTTCACACCGAAGGAACAGAAGGCCGTTCGTATCGCTGCCGAATCCTTTAGAGCGAATCCAGCGTTTAAGACTGCCGACGTCATCGGAGAACTCGCCGTAGGCGAAGGTCTTATTTCTTTCTTAGACCGCAAAGGATCTCCTTCAATCGTAGAACGTGCCTACGTTCTTCCACCCTCTGCGCAGGTTGGTCCCATCACCCCTGAGGAGAGAGCCGCTCTCATGCAGAACTCTCTTGTGGCAGGGGTCTATGACAAAGCTGTTGATAGAGAATCCGCTTACGAGAAGATTCAGGCAATTATGGAGGCAGACAATGCCGCTGCCGCCGCTGTAGCGCAGGCAAAAGAAGAAGCCAAGCAACAGAAAGAAGCCGCTAAGCTTGCTGCCGCGCAGGAAAGAGAAGAACGTCGCCAGAGGCGAGAAGAAGAACGTGAACGTGCCTCAAGCCTTGGTGGAATTGCAACCGACATTCTTGCGGGCGCAGCAAAGAGCGCCGTTCGCAGTGCCGCAACAAAGCAAATGAAAAAACTCGGAGGCTCATTCCTTCGCGGGCTACTTAATACGCTCATTAAGCACTAAGGGACACATTCTTAACTTCGGAGCCATCCTAGAAGGCTTTCTATGATGGCTCCATTTGGCGCATGGTTTAAAATCGCGCTCAACTTACCAGCAGAGGCTCTCTGATTTACTTTTTCTTCATTCTTCTGCGTGGAAAAAGCCAAGATTTTGAGGTTTTATTACTATGAAAGAAATCCGTACCCGCATTGCTCCCTCACCGACAGGGATGATGCACTTAGGAACCGCTAGAACCGCTATCTATTGCTGGGCTGTTGCCCGTCACCTTGGAGGTAAATTCCTCCTTCGCATTGAAGATACAGATCAGAAGCGTTCCACCCCAGAAGCAACACAGGTCATTCTCGATTCGATGAAGTGGCTTGACCTTGACTATGACGAAGGCCCCATCTATCAGATGGATCGCCTCGCTCGTTACCGCGAGATTGTCGATCAGATGCTCGCTGATGGCCGTGCCTACCGTTGCTATGCCACTCCGGAAGAACTCGACCAAATGCGTGCTGAGCAGAAGGCTAAGGGTCTTAAGCCCCGTTACGATGGCCGTTGGAGACCCGAGAATTGCGTCGGTAAACCCATCCCAGAGGGCGTCACTCCTGTGATTCGTTTCCGCAATCCCGATGATGGCGAAGTCACGTGGGACGACGCTGTTTATGGAACGATTACCGTTGCGAATAAAGAGCTCGATGACCTCATCATCATGCGCGATGGCATCCCAACATATAACTTCGCAGTCGTTGTTGATGACTGGGATATGAAGGTAAGCCACGTGATTCGTGGTGCAGACCACATCAACAACACACCGCGACAAATTAACCTTTATAGGGCGCTTGGCGCTGAGGTTCCCGTCTTCGGTCACCTTCCTCTTATTAACGGTCCCGATGGTCAAAAGCTCTCTAAGCGTCATGGGACAGTGTCGATTTTGGAATACCGCGACCAGGGCTTTTTACCAGAGGCCGTCTTTAACTACTTAGCTCGCCTCGGCTGGGGTCACGGCAATATGGAAAAGTTTAGCCGTCAGGAACTTGCCGACGTCTTCAATCTAAAAGATTGCTCGAGAGCCGCAGCCCGAATCGACTTTAAGAAGTTCGAGTGGCTCAATTCTCAGTACATGAAAGAAGCCGATGACAACCGTTTAGCCGGCTTAGTTAAGCCACGCCTTGAAAAGCGCGGTGCGCTCCTCGAAGGACACGCTGACCTCGCTGGCGTCTGCGCTCTCTTAAAGAGCCGCGCTGCAACGCTAGAGGCGCTTGCCGATGCTGCGATGCTCTTTTATAAGCCCTTAGAGCGTGATGCAGAGGCGGTTCGTGCAGCTCTCGCAGGAGAAAACAAAACGGCACTGCTTCGCTTCCTTGAATTGATCCGTGCAATCGATGCCTTTACGCCAGAAAATATCTATGGCGCTTTAAAGACTGTCATGCAAGAGATGTCTATCAAGATGGGGCCGATTGCAACTCCGTTGCGTGTCCTTGTCTGTAACGCACAGACAACGCCGCAGATCGACCGCACACTTGCGCTCTTTGGAAAAGAGGAAGTGATCTCTCGTATTGAGTCTGGGTTGAAACTTGCCGAATAAGGAAAGTTAAAACACCCCACAGAAAAACGCGGTCGAAATGGCCGCGTTTTCTTTAGGACTTTCTCTGCTGCGCTCTTAGGCGAACGATAGTGGCTCCAGCTCCCCCGTCTCGTTCGTGGGGCTCAGCGAAAGCGACGACTTCGCTGCGTTGCTTAAGCCAACGCCTTACCTTCTCACGCAAGATAGAAAGTCCCTGCGGAGAGCCATTTCCCTTACCGTGAATGATGCGCACACAGTAAAGCTCTCGGGCAACGGCATTCTTTAAGAAGTTTGAAACTGCCTCCCGCGCCTCTTCAACAAACATCCCGTGAAGGTCAAGTTGCGCCATAACGACCCAACGACCCCGTCTAAGGTCTCGTGGCACATCCGGGCCCACCTCAGGGCGACGAAATGAAAGGCCATCTTCACTTTCGAGGAACTCCGTGGAATCCGCCTCATCGCTTAGAGATTCCGTAAGGACTGCCTTGTTGTCTGCAATCGTCTGCAAGGGTTCCGTTGTCACTGTTTTCTTGTGATGCGCTCGATTTGGGACTCCAAGCGGCGTCACCCCCGCCTCTCGCATCGCTGCAGAAAAGCTAATCGGTACATCTTTTTGATTGGCCTTGAGCCGCACATCAGGTGCACTCTTGACGCCATCCTTTTGCATCGTACGGAGAAAGTCCAAGGTCTCGCGCGCAACGCGCGCCTCGGCCTGCTCCTTTTTCTCTTTGAGCTCTTCGCGCCGTCTTGCCTCTTCTTTGATCTGCGAAGCAACGGCTCTCAGAGCTTCGAAATTATTTCCCATGATTTGTTTTTTAGCCTTCGAGCGATTCAAGGTAGCGCTGCGCATCAAGAGCGGCTTCGCAGCCCGTAGCAGCACTCGTAATTGCCTGACGGTACACAGAGTCAGCGCAATCCCCAGCGGCAAAAACACCAGGAACATTCGTTGCTGTGAGCGCTCTGTTCCCTGGGCGACGTGTTACGACATAGCCGTGATCGAGTTCCACCGCGTCAGCAAAGACCGCAGTGTTCGGAGCGTGACCGATAGCGATGAAAACACCGTCAACCGTGAGCGTCTCCTTTTTCCCTTCGCCTTCGATAGCAAGCCCTGTGACGCCATTAGCGTCACCGAGAACTTCTGCAACGGTGCGAGGCGTATGGAGGACGACCTTTCCAGCCTCAACTGCCTGCATAAGCTTATCGACCATAATGGGTTCCGCTCGGAATGCGTTACGACGATGCACGAGGTGAACGACAGAAGCAATCTGGCTTAAGTAGAGAGCTTCTTCAAGAGCGGCATTGCCGCCACCCACAACCGCCACGGGCTTCTTGCGGTAGAAGAAGCCGTCGCAGGTCGCGCAGGCTGAGACGCCTCTACCACGATAGGCTGTTTCACTTTCAAGCCCCAAGTAACGTGCACTTGCCCCAGTAGCGATGATGAGAGCATCGCAGGTGTACTCACCCAAGTCACCTACAAGGTGCATAGGCTTTTCGCTTAAGTTTGCCTTCTTAATGACGTCAAAGACAATCTTCGCACCAAACTTCTCAGCGTGGCTAAGCATGTTCGCCATGAGTGCTGATCCGTCAATACCATCGACAGCCCCTGGCCAGTTTTCAATCTGCGTAGTTGTCATCAGTTGTCCGCCTTGCTCCATCCCAGTAATTAACACAGGAGAAAGGTTGGCGCGCGCCGCGTAGACAGCAGCGGTGTAACCCGCGGGGCCAGATCCCACAATAAGAACACGTGCGTGAAGTTTTTCAGCCATTTTTTTGTTCCTTAAAAATCTCTTTAATTTTTCCAAAAATATGCAGGGCATTATATATTTGGAAAACCCGACAAAATTCTTGGGTTTTCTCGCGCGCTACAACGGGATTTTGAATTAGCGCAAACCGAGGGCTGCGTAGGGAAATTCTGCCGCGGAAGGAAGAGCGTACTTCTCGGGATATTCCACCGCAACAAGATAAAGCCCCGAGGCCGCAAAGGTAGGGGCTGCTACGGCTCTCTTTTGGGCTTTAAGCACCTCTAGGACCCAGGCCTCTTCTTCGCGTCCTGTCCCTACATAGACAAGAGTTCCCACGATGTTACGAACCATATGCTGTAAGAAGGCATTTGCACGAATGCGAATGCGAAGTAGTTTTCCAAAGCGACAAACGCTAATTTCTTCTATGGTGCGCACCGGACTTGCCGCCTGACAATCTGCCGCTCGAAAGCTCGAAAAGTCGTGCTCTCCAAGAAGAACCTGTGCGGCTCTATGCATCTTTGCCGCATCAAGGGGTCTCCATACCCACCCTGTTAATTCTGAGGAAACTGGCGAGCGGACAGCATCGTTATAGATCCAATACTCATAAGTTCGACTGAGAGCTGAAAACCGTGCGGAGAATTCATCATCCACTTCTTTTGCCCAACGAACAACAACATCCTCAGGAAGGAATGTATTGACACCACGAACCCAATTACTCATCGGTCGCGAGCAGGAAACATCGATGTGCACAACTTGGCTTAGAGCGTGTACGCCCGTATCTGTCCTGCCCGCACAAATCGTTGCAACGGGCTCCGTGACGAAGCGTTCGAGCGCTCTCTCAAGAGTGGATTGCACGGTGCGGCAATCGGGCTGCTTTTGCCAGCCAAAAAACCGCGTTCCCGTGTATTCAATCCCAAGAGCAAGTCGCATTACTTACG
>CAZHBC010000057.1:0-7536 GCA_964530715.1 uncultured Sutterella sp.
AGGGTCTTACACGCCTTTATAGTGCTCTAAAAGAAACTGCGCCTGAAGAAAACTATACGCTCGATTGGACAGAGGCCTTTGCCGCGCGCTTTAAAGCCGCAATGGACGAAGACTTCAACACCCCGCAGGCCGTGGGAGTTCTCTTTGAACTTGCAGCAGAGGTTAACCGTACGCACGACGCGAAACTCTCTGCAGAGCTTAAGGCCTTAGGGGCAATTCTTAATATCCTAACGGGCGACGCGGAGAAATTCCTTCGTGGTGCCACAGCAGGGTTAGATGAAGCTGCAATTGAAGCAAAAATTGCCGAACGCAAAGCTGCAAAAGCCGCAAAGGATTGGGCCAAAGCTGACGCGATCCGAAAAGAACTGCAAGAGGCGGGGATCATCCTCGAAGACCGTGCGGGTGTGACGACATGGAGAAGAAACTAAGAGTTGTTTCTTGGTGGGATACGGCTCTTCAGTATTTAGAGAAAGAAGAGCCACAGTTTCGCTCTGTCATAAAAGAGGCCGCAGGAGACGGACTCCTTGAAGGAAGAGACCTCTTTCGGTCAATGCTACGGGCTGTCTGTGGCCAACAAGTCAACAACACAGCGGCGATGCGTATGCAATCTTCTGTGCTAGCGGCAGCGAAAGCCACAGGGGAACGCTCCTTAGTTTTAGGTGTTCTTAAACTGAGTGAAGATGCCCTTAGAGAGTGCGGCCTTACGGTGACAAAGGCTCGGGCTATCGCTGGCCTTGCTCGAGGCTACGCAGAGGGGCGTTTTACGAGAAAAGCTTTCTCTAAGCAAACTGACAGCGAGGTTAAAGCGGCCCTCCAGACGGTAAAGGGGGTGGGCCCCTGGACTGCGGACATGATTCTTATCTTTGGACTCAATCGCCCAGATGTTTTTGCCGCAGGAGACTTTGGCGTACGAGAATCGTTTCGCACGATATTTACGAATCCCGATACAATGCTTCAGAAGGCTGAAAGTTGGCGTCCTTATAGAACTGCGGCTACTTGGCTTCTGTGGCGTAGTCGCAGTAAGACACCTGTTCGTTACTAAAAAAGATAGATTTTTCTCTGAGATATGAATAAGTTTGTATTTTTTGATTTTGAAGAAGACCTTCAAAACATTCATAACGAGATGGAAGCGCTTGAGCAGAATGCAGGCGTCTCGGAGGCTGAAAAGCGCGAAAGGCTTGCGCAACTCGAACGTAACTACAACAAACGTCTCTCAGAAATCTATGCGAATTTATCGGATTGGCAGGTAACGCAAATTGCACGCCACCCAGCAAGACCCTATACGCTTGATTACATTCGAGCCATTTTCACAGATTTCACAGAACTTCACGGCGATCGGATGTTTGCTGACGACGCCTCTATCGTTGCGGGTCTTGCTCACCTTGGCAAGCACCCTGTGGCCGTCATCGGGCACCAAAAAGGCCGAGATACAAAGGAAAGAGCACGGCGCAACTTCGGAATGGCAAAACCCGAAGGGTTCCGTAAGGCAGAGCGCATCATGCGACTTGCAGAGAAGTTCTCGCTACCACTCATTACCTTCGTGGATACACCTGGAGCCTACCCAGGGATTGACGCAGAAGAGCGCAATCAGTCTGAGGCAATCGGTAAGTCCATTCTCACCCTGTCGCAACTAAAAACACCCACAATTAGTGTTGTGATTGGAGAAGGGGGCTCGGGGGGCGCTCTTGCCCTAGCAGTAACAGATGTCGTAATGATTTTGCAGTACGCAATCTACTCAGTAATTAGCCCTGAAGGCTGTGCCTCGATTCTTTGGAAAGACGCTTCTAAAGCGCCCACTGCCGCAGAAACACTTTCTTTAACAGCACCAAAGCTACAACGCTTAGGCCTCGTTGATAAGATTATCTCTGAGCCTCTTGGCGGAGCACACCGCGACCCTGCGCTTGTTGCCCTTACCTTAAAGAAGGCACTTCTTGATCAACTTCTAGACTTAAAGAGCACACCTGAAGAAGAACTCTTAAGGCGACGTGATTTAAGGCTTAAGAATTTTGGAATGTTCCAAGAGAAGAAAGAAGAGGGTAAGCCCAGTGAGGAAGTAACCTCCGCCCCCGCAAAAGAAGAAGAAGTTAAGGAAGAACCCCTCGTTAAGGAAGTTCTAGAAGAGGTTAAACCCACTACTTTAACCGAGGAGAAGGTTCTAGAAAAGGCCGAAGAGAGCCCCAAAGAGGAAGAATCCCTCGCTAGAAAAGTAGAGGCGACTCCGAAAGAAGAAGTTACCGTGAGAGCTTTACCTGAAGAAAAGACTTCTTTGGAGAAAAAAATAAAAGAACCGAAAAAGGACGATGCGCCTAAAGCGAAGGAAAGCGCAATTCCAACGGAAAAGAAAGTAGCGAAAAAGGCGAAAAAGCCCACTAAGGTTAAAGAAGAAAAGAAGCCAGCTACTACGAAAAAGCGCACTACAAAGGCCGCCAAGGCGGCGCCTGCCGCGAAAAAGAGCGCCACAAAAGAGAAGGCGAAAGAAGCAAAACCAGTAAAAGCAAAGAAGGGAGCAACCGCAAAGAAGCGGACAAAAGCGAAATAAGCGCAATTCGAGGGATGAATGAAAATGCAAAAGAAGCGACTTGAGGAAGTAAAGCCCAATGGGGCTCCTAGCATAGAGACGAAACTGCAGGAGAAATTTCTTTCTGCCGTCGAGAATCTTGCCCTCACGCGCTCCCTAAGAGATGAAGGCACTTTTAGTCTTCAAAGCGTTAATCCAGTGAAAATCCTCATTGCCTTCTCCGGTGGCAGAGACTCTAGCGCCTTGCTTTCCATTGCCGCAGCCGCTTTCAACCGTCCGCATCAAAGTGAAATTGCCTCGATTACCGCAATGCATATTCACCATGGACTCTCAGAGAATGCCGACAGCTGGCTTGAATTTTGCCGCAAACGTGCCGAGTCCTTAGGCGTTAAGTTCTACGCCAAAGAGGTCTATGTCCCGAGGTCAAGTCCCATTGGGATTGAAGCTGCCGCCCGAGAAGCACGCTACAGAGCCCTCTTTACCTGTGCTCGAGAAATTGGGGCAGATGCTATCTTCACCGCCCACCACATGGACGATCAACTCGAAACTTTCCTTATTCAATGGATGCGGGGTTCTGGTACAGAAGGGCTCTCAGGACTTGCCGCCTTAAAAAAGATTGAAAAGAAAAACACTTCTGACCTCTATCTATGCCGTCCGTGGCTCTCTGTGACACGCGAAGAAATTAACGAATACGTGAATGCGAAAGAGATTCCTTACATTGAAGATGAAAGCAATTCCGACTCACGCTACGTGAGAAATCTCATCCGTAACGAGGTTTTCCCGCTTTTTACGAAAGCCCGTAGTGGCTGGAAAGAAGCAGCTTCTCGCTCGATAGAAAACATTGTTGCCGCCTCCCACGTCCTTAAAGACGTCGCTAGAGAAGATCTTCTAAGTTCTGAGGAAGCCGGGGGAAAGGCGCTTTCTATTGAAAAACTGCGGCGCCTCACGGATGAAAGAAAAGCGCTTACGCTTCGCTTTTGGCTTAAGAAAAACGGTATCCGAGCCCCAAACAAAGCCAAACTCGAAGAGATGCTTCGCCAAATCCGCGAATCGCACACCGACACCAAACTTACCATTCGCTTCGACGGCAAAGAGATGCGCCGCTGGGGCAATCGCTTGGTATTGATTGACTCAACGGCAAAGAGAGCCTCAGAAGGATTGGATTGCACAATCTCTTGGAAGGGAGAAGATGCCATAGCAGTTCCCGCCTGGGGCGGCGTTCTTCACTTTGAAATCTGCAAAGAAGGTGAAGAGGGATTTGATGCAGAATTCTTAAAGAATACCCCTTTGCAAATTTGCAAAAGAAAGGGGGGAGAAAAAATCAAACTTCAGCCCTTAAGACCCAGCCGCAACTTAAAGTACCTCTATCAGGAAAGTGATATTCCGCCCTTTGAACGCGAGAGACTTCCCCTAGTGTGGGTTGGGAAAAATCTCATCTACGCCGCAGGGCTAGGCAGCGAAGTCCGACTCCTGGCTGATGCAGATTTGATACAAAACCGCATCAAACTTGTATGGATTCCTGATAAATCCTTGCTTGATTAAATTCCCATAAGCAGAATACCCCCCTGTGACCCCGATTCGTGAAAGGTTTCCGGGTTCGTTCGTTAATGCAATCTTTGATTAATGGAGGAAACCTATGCACGAATTAACTGCATTAGTTTCTCAAATAAATAGTGTTCTTTGGGGCCCGTTCTGTTTAATTCCCCTCTTAGTTGGAACCGGCATTTATTTCACGCTCAAACTGAAGTTTGTGCAGGTAAGACGTTTTGCCCGTGCCGCAGGCTATGTGCTTCGTAGCGTAAAAATCTTCGGCAAAAAAGCCGACGGCTCCGGAATGAGCTCCTTCCAGTCGCTTGCCACTGCCATTGCAGCACAGGTCGGTACCGGTAACCTCGCTGGCGTCGCTACGGCAATTGCCATGGGAGGACCCGGAGCGATTTTCTGGATGTGGCTAGCTGCCTTCTTCGGAATGGCAACGATTTTCGTGGAAGCCGTCTTGGCGCAGCACTTTAAAGCGACAGACAAAAACGGGCACGTCACAGGCGGCCCTGCTTACTACATCACAAATGGTCTTCACTGTAGGCCCCTTGCGATTTTCTTCTCTGTAGCCATCATCATCGCCTTAGGCTTTATTGGCAACATGGTTCAGGCAAATTCCATTGCTTTCGCCTTTGACTTTGCCTTTGGCTTTAAACCGTGGGTTGTTGGCGTTGTGATTGCGCTTATTGCCGCCTTTATCTTCATCGGTGGCATCCGTCGCATCGCTTCCACTACAGAAAAGATTGTCCCCTTGATGGCTATCCTTTACCTTGTTGGTGGCTTTATCGTTCTCTTTTCCTTCTACGATCAGTTGCTTCCAGCATTTAAGATGATTTTCGTCGGAGCCTTTGACCCGTCTGCAGCAACGGGCGGCGTTATCGGCGCTAGCGTGAAAGAAGCCATCCGTTACGGTGTCGCACGCGGCCTCTTTAGTAACGAAGCAGGTATGGGTTCCACCCCCCACGCACATGCGGTAGCAAAGGTTGATCACCCCGCAAAACAGGGCCTCGTTGCGATTATGGGCGTCTTCTTTGATACCTTTATCGTCTTAAACATGACAGCTCTTGTCATTCTTACGACAGGGGTCTTGGATGGAAAAACCACGGGTATCGCCTTAACACAGCACGCCTTCCAAGTTGGGCTAGGCTCAGTTGGTTTTGGCTTTGTTGCGGTCTGTCTCTTCTTCTTTGCCTTCTCAACCATTATCGGCTGGTACTTCTTCGCTGAGCAGAACGTGAAATACCTCTTTGGTACACGGGCGGTATTGCCGTATCAAATTATTGTGGTCTTCTTTGTTTTCTTAGGCTCACTCTTACAAGTAGACCTCGTTTGGGAACTCGCAGACCTCTTTAATGGCTTAATGGTCATCCCGAACTTAATTGCCTTAATCGGCCTAGGAAAGATTGCCGCCGTGGCTCTTGATGACTATGACGCAAAATACAATCCTTTGACGGATACTTTGCGTTAGTAGATTAAGAGCTGATTCAAACGTATTTTTTCTTCTGAGGGCAGGGTAGATTCGTCTACCCTGCCTGAAAGTGAATTTTGGCCCTAGGAGGGTAATTGAGATTCGCCGAACGGCTCTACCCAAATAGGAAAAAAGGCTCTCTTCCTACGCACTGTAGGACACAATCACACTATAGAAAACTTCCCAACTTTAAAGTAGTATGTGACTAGTGCTGTGGCGGGGACACTGGCACGAGGGGAGGGTGCAAGCATGAAACTGAAGCAGCTTTCGAAGGCTGTTCTAGCTTTAGGTGGCTTTTTGTGCCTTGCACATCCTGATTCTGCAGCGGCTGAAATAACAAACCCACAGGTTGTTGAAAGTAACGGGAAGCCGATGTTTTCCCTTTACTACCTCAAAGAAGCCCCATCGCCCTTAAATGAGACTGGATCCTATTATTTTTCCTGGACCTATGAGCCAAACGCGCTGATACAAAGCGGCGTCAGTTATGCCTTGCAATACTGGGCCGATGTTCTAGAGAAACATTCAGTCAACACTAGTAGCATTCCTATTTACATATCGACCTTTGATGAGGCTTCTGCCTACTGTTTCTCCGCTGCAAGTAACGAGATCCTTAAATCGCTTAATAAAGGGGAAGGCTACTTCGTTAACTACGAGTCCCTTTTGGCGTACATCAGAACGCAGGAAGACACCCTTGCCCTTGACGAAGAGAAATTTACTTCAATCTTTGTCGGGAAAAAATATGGCGCAGTCGACCCTGAATATCCTGAGAATTACGGCTGGACTGTGAATCCTGACAGCCTAATCTGTAACAATGATACGCAGTCAGATTTAGCGACTGCCCTCCGACACGAAATGGGGCACGGTCTCGGCATTAACACCCAAAGTAGGAATGTTTACACAATCGAGAACGGTGAGCTTCTCTTCAAAGACCAGGCAAAGACCCTGCTTGGTGTGGACTCCGTATCCGACCTTCCAGAACTCGAGATTAAGATTTCCTATTCCCCAGAGTACACCGTGGACATAAGAGAATATAAAAATCACAAGGGCGAATATGTGCATGCAGTCCTCACCGTGCAAAGCGAAGAGGACCCTAACGTTTATGTGAAGCTCAAGGATACGGTTTTTTACATCAGCGAAGACTACGATAGCTCTTCCTATTTAAGTGCCATGAAAGGACTCTTCTTTCCCCGAATTCTCTCCTTATCGGGCGAGAAAAGAAGCGCCTTCGGCTCACATCTCTATGATATAAACGGCACACAGGCAAAGGACGGCATGCTTGTCGTCACGCCTGAACTCTATAACAAGTTGAAGGAAAATCTTGGGGAAAGCTTTGATGCGAACAATTACTTTGTCATGGGCGTTCAGAGCGACGACCACCTGTACGGCGCTTACTTTACAGGAGAGAATGTCCGTGAGGTCTTAAACGGGGCTGAGCTTGAGTACGCCTATGACGAATCCACGGGCAAAAGCTCGAAGGCCTGCGGGGTGCCTGTAAATGGCTGGGAGAGGGACGATGTCACCTCAACAGGGTATATTGAGGTTCAGACCCCGGAACTGTCGCACATCAACCTAACTGGCGGCATGATGAGCCATGCCCAGTACTACAACGTAACGACCCTCCTTGAGGCTGAGTTAGCAGTCCTACAGGACATGGGCTATCAAATCGACAGGAAGGACTACTACGGCTGGTCTGAGTACCGCGACGGAGAGACCTATGCCAACTACAACGGCTACTATGCCCGTAATGCAGAGGGCACGGACTGGATCATCGGAAAGCCCAATGAGACGAGCCTCGGAATAGGCCTAGACATCTACGGAAGTTCCAACACCATAACCCAGATGGCCGACCTGCTTACAGTCGGCAGAGGCTCTGCTGGTATCCGCATCATCGGCGTTGGAAACAATATCACCGTCGCTGGGGGAGTAACTGTCCAGTCAGACGGGTATAACGGTGTTGGCGTTCTAGCAAGCTCAGGTTCGGGGCACAGCCTAACTATTGATGGTACCGTGA
>CAZHBC010000058.1:0-7331 GCA_964530715.1 uncultured Sutterella sp.
AAGAAAACTCCGCGCCACGCGTTCCTGCAACACAGTGCACGGGCCAAAGGACCTGCTTTCCATAAGGGAGATCAATGACTTCCCCTAATTTATGTTGCGGGTGATTTGCGGCAAAACTCACGTGATCCTCGGGATGCCAATCTGCCGTACAGACAACAATGTCGCCAGCCGCGCGAAATGCCGCCATCAGGCGATTAACCGTTTCGAGGATAGCGTCTCCTCCGCTCACAGCAAGAGCGCCCCCAGGTAAAAAGTCGTTTTGCACATCAACAACAAGAAGTGCTCTCATTTGCACTCTCCCAAGAAATCCACCTTCGCACCCTCCCAAAGAGTACGAATCGCGCTAGAAGTTTCTTCTGGAACACCCCGGGGGATACTCACGCCGCAGGAAAGGTCAGCATAGTCCGCGTTTCCTTCCGCAACTGCCGCTTGAAAGATAGGAGCCATACATTCGTACTGCGCTGGGTACGGTGCAGGACTAATTGATGCCTCTTCTAAGGCTCGGATAATTTCTGTTGGTATCGCTCGCGTGAGGCGCCCAGAGATAAGTCGCGTCAAGCGTGGCGTCGTATCACTAGCAAATTGAAAAGCCTCTCTATAGAAATCTGCCATCGCGCTTTCTTTTGTCGTAAGAAGGTATGTTCCCACTTCCACAGCACTGGCTCCGAGCACCATTGCGGCAGCAAGCTGCGCACTCGTAGCGATGCCGCCAGAGGCAATGACAGGAAGCGCCGTTGATCTTGCCGCAGATCCTACTAAACTCATGAGTCCCAAAAGCGCCTCATCCGTATCTTCAAAAGAAAGACGGGGACCTCCTGCCTCTGCTCCCTGCACGATAACGGCATCAACACCAGCGGCTCGTTGAACCTTGGCTTCTCGAAGTGTTGTTGCAGCGCCAATGAGAAATGGTTTTTTCTTTCCCCTTTCTTTGGCTCTCTTTTCTAGCTTTTCAACGTAAATCTCTCTTAAGCCGCCAAAAGAAACGCGGATTGCGGGAACATCTTCCTTTAAGAGGGCATCAAATTGAGAGTCAAAATCGGGAAGTGCCACTCTCTCTTTGAGTCCCTTTTCTTCACGCAATATTGAAAGAGCATCCAATACGGAATCTACCCGTTCTTCACTTCTTCTCGTGGGGATACGAAGGTTTACGGCAAAGGGCCTCTTTGTTAAAGACCTCACCTTCTTTACTGCCTCGTGAATTTCTTCAGCGCTAAGCAGGTCAGCGGCGAGGACCCCGAGTCCCCCTACTTCCGAGACGGCCGCAACCATCTCGGGCGTTGTGACGCCTGCCATTGGAGCATTAAGAATCGGCAGTTCAATTCCAAGGGAAGAGGTAAAACGAGCAATTCGTTCAAAGATGACTTTCATTTTTCTTCCTCTTTAACTTCTCGAAGAATGGCATTAAGTGCGCTAGCCGCTACTGCCATTCCCATTGCCACTGTGACAGGCATCAACGTTCCAAAATCCCCCATTGGTCCGTGTTGCATTGGCTCGGTGGAAAAAGCCGCCAAAAGACCAAAGGGTTTAGATTTTTTCATAGACCCAGCAGGGAATCCGTGGTTCTTTCTTAAGTTGTAACGCAACTTTGAAAGTAACGGGTCATCGGTTACGTGGGCAAGATCAGCGACACAGATGCGGGTCGGGTCACGTCTACCACCAGCGCCGCCTGAAACAATAACGAAATCCCCCTTCTTTCTTGCTTCAAGGAGAATTGCAGCCTTCGCATCCACGTCATCTACACATTCAAGGATAACGGCATTGGGCGTAATGATGCGAGAGACGTTTTCTTCTGTTACGCGTTCTACAAGGACTTCAATATCCGCTTCTGGATTGATTGCTCGTAGCCTTTCGCTTAGAACTTCAGCTTTACTCCGGCCATAAGCGCCTTCCATTGCCTCAGACTGCCGATTGGTGTTACTTACCGCGACCGTATCCATATCCACGAGTCGCAAGTGACCAATTGCGCTTCGCGCCATCGCTTCTGCGGCCCAAGAGCCGACGCCGCCAAGGCCAATCACAATAGCCGTAGAGGCACGCAATGTTGCAAGTGCCTCTTTTCCGCAAAGACGCGCTAAAACTTCAAACCTTTCTTCGTAACCAATCATGTTTTTTTATGGAAATTTTGCGTAGCGAAACGCTTCCGCATTTTCTGTGAGCATTTCGTATTCGTGGATGTCTCCGACATTACTCCAAAACCCAGGGTGGAGTTCCGCGCGAACATGAAACTGCCAAAGCCACGGAAAGAGCTTTGCTCTTACGGGCTTAACGTTTGAGAAAATCTTTGGCGTAACAATCATAAGTGAGCCATAGGTATAGGGACCTGCCCCAGGGACGACAGTTCCATCTTCAGCAAGAGACATATCCCCAGCCGCGTGATACGCAGGATTCGGAACCGCTACTAGGTAAGCATCAGTTCGCCTCGAGAGAATCTCTTCGCGTTTAGCGAGAAATCTTGTCAAGTCAAAGTTATGCGCAATGTCTCCAGCGAGAACTAAGAAGGGTTCCTCGCCATCCGTGAGTAGCGGAAGAGCCTTTGCAATCCCCCCCAAGGTTTCAAGAGCATCTTCTGCCTTCGTCCCCTCTACGCTTAAGGTGATGTTTAGTCCCTTGGCTTTGTACTCTTTTGGAATCGGATTAAAAGCCTCAGAAAGATAAGCCGTATTCATCACAATGTCCGTGATTCCTGCTCGAAGGCAGGCGGCAAGGTTCCAATCACAGAGTCGGGAAGACTTCACAGGAAGAAGTGGCTTAGGCGTCTTATCCGTAAGAGGTCTTAGGCGATTTCCGCGACCTGCGGCAAGAAGAAGCGCTTTCACGTATTTCCCCTAGAAAGTTGTAGCCTCAACCGTCTTTTCGGCTTCAAAGCAGTCAAGAAGGCGATTTAAATACTTCAGCTCATCGTAGCGATTTGCTGTACGGCGCACGTAGTTAATAAAGCGCGGCGTATCAGCCAAATACTTAGGCTTTCCATCCCGATAGTTAATTCGAGCAAAGATTCCAAGGACCTTTAAGTGGCGCTGCAACCCCATCCACTCGACATCCCGCCAAAAGGCTCCGAAGTCTCTTGGTACAGGAATTCCTGCCTTTCGTGCCTTCTCCCAATAGCGGATTGTCATATCGATAACAAACTCCTCTGGCCAAGAGATAAAAGCGTCTCGCATGAGAGAAGCGATGTCGTAACTTACGGGGCCTTCCAAGGCGTCCTGAAAATCGATAACACCAGGGAGAGCAGAATTCTCTGAAGCCATCAGGTTTCTTGGCATGTAGTCGCGATGGACAAAGACGCGAGCCTCCGCAAGGTTATTTGCAACGATGCGGCTAAAAACCTTTTCAAGTTGGGCCGTTTCTTTTTCTGTCATCGTGTAAGCCCTGTGACGCGCGACATACCACTCAGGGAAAAGATTCAATTCCCGCCTTAGAACTGCTTCATCGTAGGGAGGAAGGACATCTTTTTGTGTGGCTTTCTGCCAAAGAACAAGTTCTTCAATGGCGCCTTCAAAGAGATCGGAGGCATTTTCTTCGGTGAGAACATCTAAATAGGTCTTCACCCCCAAATCACTCATGAGAATAAAACCAAGGGCTTCATCTTTTTCATAAATCTCAGGGACATTCAGAGTTGCGCCCTGCATTAAGGCACAGACCTTTAAGTACGGGCCGATATTTTCCTTAGGGGGTGGCGCATCCATAAGGATGTAGGTCTTTCCATCCGTGGAATCGATTCGAAAATACCGACGAAAACTCGCATCTGCACTTGCCCGTCTCAGTGTCTCACTCTTAAGAGCATAGTGAGAAACGAACGGAGACAACCACTTTTCAAGCGCTTGGAGTCTTTCATCACACTGTGTCATTTTTTTCCTCTCTTTTCCCAAAAAGCGCGCTTCTTACTTCTGTCGCTAGAACAGTTCGATTGCCCGCCTAGAACCCCTATAATCCGCATATCCATTTACGACATGTTCAATCATGCCAAATTTCTCGCAACTATAACGTGTTTATGCCGAGTAAGCCCCGTCAATTCCATCTTCTTGCCACCGTGGCTGCTGTCGCGGCGGCTGTTGCGGCACTGCCCGCATATGCCGAGAGCACCAAGGGAAGCGTCCTTGCGCCGCCCCCGATTACTCAGAAAATTACCAACATGAATTCTGAAGACATCCCTTGGGTCTCTTCGGAACGTCTTGAAGTTAACCCGGAAGGGGCAGATAACGATGCACTTATCGCCTTCGCAGAAGAGGTTAGCGGGTCACCAGAAACAGAAATTGTCTTAAAAGGCGATGCGGAAATCCGTCGCGCTGGCTCTGTCATTAAAGCCGATCGCATCATCTACACGCAGTACGAAGATACGGCTCGAGCTGTGGGTAATGCCGAGGTCTCCCGCTCAGGGATGACTTTCCGATCTCCAGAAATCGTCTACCACATGGATTCAAAGAGTGGAGAGGCGAATAATGCAGACTTTGAATACGCGCCAACAAAGCTTCGCGGGGAAGCTGCTTGTGTGCGCTTTCAATCTGGGGACACAACCGAGATGGAAGACTCGATTGTCACCACATGCCGTAAGGGAGATAACAGCTGGTGGATTGAACTCGATCGCCTCACAATCGACGAGTACGAACAAAGCGGCGTAGGCCGTAATGCTGTCTTAAAGATTGGTGGAGTCCCCGTCATGGGTTCTCCCTGGTTTACCTTCCCAGCAGGAGGCAAACGGCAAAGTGGCTTCTTAGCTCCCTCTCTTTCCTTTAGTAAGACTCGGGGCGTAGATATCACAATCCCCTACTATTGGAACATTGCTCCCAATTACGACTACACCATTACGCCGCGCGTGATGAGTAAATCTGGCGTCATGATCGGTAATGAGATGCGCCTCTTAACAAAGTACTTCTCCGCGGAAGCCTATGGTGATTATCTACATCACGACAGTTCCGATGATGCCCCACAGTCTCGCCGTTGGAGCTTCACGGGTAAGCTTTCTGGAAGCGCCGCGGGTATCGGTTACGGCATCGATTACACCCGAGTTTCTGATAACGACTTTACTTCCGACTTCGGCAACAGTATCTTCGACAGTTCAGACTCAGTCTTAACGGAAGATTTCTGGGTTAATTTCTCAAAGAAATACCTAAGTGGCCAAATCGCAGTTCGCAAGAATCAATATATCGAAGATAACATCGGGAATAAGCCCTATGAAAAGGTTCCAGAAGTTAAGCTTACTGGCTACGTTGCAGACTTCGAGGGCTTTGAACTCACAACGAACCTGAGTGCCACACGCTTTAAGCACCCAACAAAAGATGAAGGCGACCGTTTCGTTTTCGATCAGACCGTAAGTTACCCACTGCAGGGAGCAAGTTGGTTCTTAACACCGAAAGCACAATTTATCGGTTCCTGGTACAACCTTGATAAAGCTCTTGCTGTAAATGGAGAGAAGCACCCATCGATTACGCTTCCTGTCCTCTCTTTGGATGCGGGATTAACCTTCGAAAGAGACCTAGAAGTTAACGAGCGCTCCACAACACAGACCCTCGAACCACGGCTCTTTTACGCTTACATCCCCTATAAGGATCAAAGCGAAATTCCCGTGTTTGATTCGAGTTTGTCGGACATGAACTTTGCGCAGTTATTTACCGCGAACACGTGGACTAACTACGACAGAATCAATGAAGCGAATCACTTAACTGCCGCCCTCACAACCCGCTTCCTAGATAACGAAACAGGTGCAGAGTGGTTCCGAGCCGCCATTGGTCAGAGATACTATTTCAACGACTATGAGATTAACTACAGCGGTAGGCGCGAAAAGCTAGTCGATCACAAGTCTGATCTCCTCGCTAGCGTCGGTGCGAAACTCTTTGATGGTCTTACAGTTACGGGCTTTGGTCAGTACAACTACGAGAGAAAAGATCTTAATCGTGCAAGCTTCGGTATCCGTTGGCAACCGAAACCCATGAGTGTTGTAGGTCTCTACTACCGCTACAACCACGTTGCGAATCCTGACTCGGATTTGAACTTTAAGCAGATTGATCTCTCAGCGCAGTGGCCCATTACAGGTAACCTCTACGCCCTCGCGCGATTGAATTACTCGCTCCTAAAGAAGCGTTGGGTTGAAGCCCTTGCTGGCCTTGAATACAACGCCGATTGCTGGACGGTACGCTTGGTTGGCCAGCGTTACATCACGAGTTCCGAGAAGAATGAAACGCGCTTCTTTGTGCAGTTAGAACTGCACGGCTTAGGGAGCGTTGGCTCAAGCCCAATCTCTACCTTACGAGAAGGGATTCCAGGCTATCAATACCAACGTAGAAGCATCGTTCCAGGAAGAATCGGCGCTTTTGACTACTACAACTAGCCTTTAAGAATCCCCTCCGATGTCATCTTCGCAGGGGATGAAGGCAGAAAGAGCATTTCCACAGCCCGGGCACACAAAGTGCTCGGGCAATTCATTAAATGGGGTCCCTGGCGCGACATCCATCTCTTCGCAACCGAGTTTGGGGTCATAGACGTACCAGCAGACCTTGCATTGCATGCGAGTCTCAGGACCAATACGGCTGCGGTTAAGCTTATCCAGTAAGAGGTCAATGCGCCCTGCGGGGATTTCTTCTGCCATATCTTTTACAAAACTCCACGCGCAAGGTCGTTTTCAAGCCACTCGATTAATTCTTCGCACTCACGAACAGAATCTTCGAATTCATCGGGACTAGCGGGAACTTCAGGTGGCAAAAGCGCCACAACAAAACTATCAAGCAGAGTCTTTCCTGCCTTATTTAGAAGTGTGCTTCTCCAAATGCCGCAGTAACCCGTACTTTGCATGCGCGCGTTTGCAAAGCCAGAGAGCCAAATCTCTGTTCCGCCCGTACCAAGAACGGACTTAATCCAAGTCATGTCCGCTTTTTCAATCGGTTGACGTGTCAATTCCGTTGTATGCGGTGGATCAAAATCAAGTGTCTCTAAATTGCAGGCATCGAGTGCTGCAGAAAGCTCTTTAATAATCGCAGGAGAAGAGAAGACGCCCTCGGGAGCCGCTTCAGGAATCGGAAGGTGGCGTACGCCTTTCTTTACGACATTGAGAATAGCCTCGGGAATCGAAGCGAAAATAAACTTTTGGCATCCCTCAACTTCAACGCGCCAAAGACCCGTGATGGAGGTTTCTTCCGCCTTAATCTTTCCAGACTCAGCAGAGATCCGTGCCTCTCCTGAAGCAAGCGTTGCAATGACAAAATCCAAGTGTTTTGCATCAAAGGTGTCGAAATCAACAACGAGGTGCTCGGCTGTGGCGTCAGGCCCGACGAGCGTTGCGGCTTTTTCTGCAACAGCCTTAACGCGCTTTAAAAAATTTAGCGTTGCAAGGGCTGCGG
>CAZHBC010000059.1:0-6894 GCA_964530715.1 uncultured Sutterella sp.
GGACCTGCAACAACATCTATTCGCTTCTTAAAAACATCGTCTATGACGTTGTAAGGAAAATTGCTCCGAAGTTTTCCAATGTGCACCTTCGTATGCCGGAATTTGGCAGTACGAATTTGGAGGCTACAAAAGTTAAAGAAGAGTCTTTCTTAAAGAAGACGATTGCGCTTGATGTTTGGTTGATAGCAGCTCTTTTTGGAAGCCTCTCTTCGGGGCAGGCAACTTTCCTTGCTGAATCCACACGGGTCTACGCAGCACACGTGGCAAATACACTTTTCCTTCTTGCTGCAGTCGTTAGCGTCATTGAAGTCATTCGAGGGGGTGTTTGGAAGAAACATTGGTTCTTCACACTGCTTCTTTTAACGGGCGTTTTCTTTACGGCAAAGTTCTGGTACCGAGGAGAATTCGTCTCGATGGCGCGTCACGGCGCCACACTCGTTCTTGCTCTACTCAGTATGGTTCCTGCAGTGGGCGTTTCTGCAATTCGCCTGAATCTTGCAGATCGTATTGCGCCTAAGGGAGACTTATCGGGCCTCTATGATGTTTCTTCTGGTTGGCTTGCAGTTCTTCTTACGCTTTACCTTCCGATTCACGCATTTAATACTTCGCCAGAGACCTTTAGTTCTCCAGATGTAATCCTTGCAAAGCTTTTGCTCTTCTTTGCAGTGGCACTTGCCCTTTTTTGGATTATTGGGAAACTCATTGTTCTCTTTAGAGCCGAGAAGGCGATGGCGCTTCTCTTTGCATTCTTGGCGCTTTACTTTACGGTTTACGCTTTCCTACTTCCCTTAAATGTTGGGACGATTGATGGTTTCCGTATTTCGGAACCGAGAAGGCTTTTCCGCGGGGTAAATCTCCTTCTTGACGTTGCGGTTTTTGTCGCCCTAGCCTCACTCTTTGTTTGGATCTTTAAGAAAGGCCACGTTAAAGCAGTAAAGACTGTTATGGCTCTTTGCATTACTTTCTCCTTTGTTGCCGCTACGTGTGAACTTTGGGGAACGCGTGCGCAGTGGGATATGGAAGACGATGGGGCGGTGAAGACAGGATCCATTCCAAGTTGGAATGACCGCTTCTTAGGATTTAGTAAAACAGGCACTAATACCGTTCTCGTGATTCTTGATATGTTCTCCGGATTTCACGTAGAAAAGATTCTCACGGAATTCCCTGATATTCGAGAAACTTGGAAAGATGCTACTTGGTACGCAGATTGCCTTGCTACGGGCCCCACAACACAGTCAAGTTTGGCTTCCATTGTTTGTGGCAAAGAATGCACTCCTGTAGCGCTTAATAAGAATAAAAACGAGACCCTTATTACGAAGATTAATCGCGCCTATGCTCAGGTTGCTGACAGGTTGGGAAAGGACTTCGATGTGAGTCTTAATGAGCGCACATGGCTTGAGCCACAACTCATTGGAGAGTACGCAAAGACAGATCCTCTGGCACTGCGCTACATGCCACTTTTCTATCTCTCACACTACACGGCTAAGCGTGGGATGAAGCATCAGGCTACAAGTGGAGAAGGCTTCTTAACAAGTGTAAGTCTCTTCTCGGCGACTCCCTGGTCACTGAAGAACTTTATCTACGAAGGAGGAAGTTGGATTGGTTCCACGCGAGGGCACAATGACTCCCTGTCGACCTCTCGCTTAAGAGACTGGGCATTCTTAGAGTCTTTCCCAGAACTTGCGAATGCCAACGCAAAGAGAAGTACCTTTAAACTCATTTATTCAGAAATCACGCACTGGCCCTGGTATATGGTGCCAGGTAGTTGTGAAATCTGTAAGAAAGGTTACCCCTTAACTCCTGGGGAAAAGATTAACCCCGGGCACCTTCAGGCTGAAGCCTGTGCCCTGAGGAGTATCGGCAAGTGGCTCACATGGATGAAGGAAAATGGCGTCTATGAGAACACAACGATTATTCTCACGAGTGATCACGGTCACGGTGTGGGGCGTAAGAGTGCCCTTCTTCTTGTAAAGCCTGCAGGTGCGCATCAGGATGCGATTCGTATTAATAGGTCTCCAGTGGAACTTGCTGACGCTTCTGAGATGATTTTCGGTATCTATCCGAAAGATAATCCAAAGCGTGAGAGAACCTTCTACACACTGGGCGCTCGCATGGGAACGACGTTCCGAGATGTCAAAGAATTTAAGGTAAACGGGCCCTTGATGGATGATGCAAGTTGGTCTACAGGAAAGGCCTACTCTGAATAGCAATTGAGCCGAGAGTTCTTCTCGGCTCAATCGTAAACTTCACGCAATTTGGCGTCTTATCCGTTCTTTGCTGACTTCGCTTCAGGTAAGTTCCCAATAATCCAATCTAGGAATCCACCACGATTGCGAGAGCAGACGAGAACTTTCCCCGTGCCCGTAAAGGTGAGGACAATGCCTTCTCCCGTTGTGGCGCTCTCCACAAGCTTTCCAAAGAAACCTTTGTGCGCTGTGTTTAGCGTAAGGGAATAGTCAAGATTCGCATCCCAAGCAACGAGGTGACCATTGTCGATGATAAGAGGTCTATCAGGGGTAACTTCCATCTCGCGAATCGAGCCAAAGCCTGAGACGGCAAGCGTCCCAGAGCCTGAAGCATGCATGATGAAGAATCCCCCCGAGCGAGAAAGAAGGGCTTTACCGATGCTCTGAGATTTTGCTTCAAGACTCACACCTTCCGTGCTAGCAAGGTAAGCGCCGTCAGAGAGCATGTATTCATTTGCTCCGACCTCTAGGAGCCTAACGTCTCCAGGGATGTTTGGGGCAAGAAGAACGACACCGTCTCCTTCTGCTGCTTCAAACTTCTGTTGAAAGAAGTTCTCGTCATTTAAGAGCTTCCGCCCTAGGGAGCGAAAGAACCCGCCCGAAGCATTCGACGTAAGAGTAAGGGACGCATCCATGGCAACCATGGCATTGTTTTCCGCGTAAAGCGTTTCACCTTTTGCGAGGTTTACTTTAAGTAGCGGATCAACGCCGCCTGTGATTTCAAATTGACTCATGCGTCCCTTTTCTCCAAATCGTTAGTCGATGTACTCGGTCTTCGCAATGATACGTTCAACGATGGGCTTTTTCTTTTCGTTAAAGATTGCTTTGTTCTTTTCGAAAATATTGCCGCCGTGTGTATCAATGGAAACGATAAGGGGACCGAATTCTTTCACACGCATCACCCACATCGACTCTGGCATCCCAAGGTCATGCCACTGCACGTCTTCGACTTCTTCGACGCAGCTCGCGGCAACCACAGCGCAACCGCCTGGGAATACGCAGTGCAACGCCTTAAATTCTTCGCAGGCGCGAACGGTATTCGGACCCATGCCGCCCTTACCGATAATGAGGCGAACGCCAGTCTGATCTACGAATTCGTACTCAAACTTTTCCATACGCATCGAGGTTGTGGGCCCAATGGAAACGACGTCGTACCCAGAGCGAGAGGTCTTCGACTCACGCATGATGGGACCCGCGTGAAGGATAGCTTTCTCTCTTAAGTCAACGGGGAGCTTACGGCCCTGTTTGACGAGGCGGGTATGCACGCAGTCACGGCTTGTGACAAGGGTACCCGTAAGGTAAATGATGTCGCCAATATG
This sequence comes from uncultured Sutterella sp., assembly GCA_964530715.1. Lineage (GTDB taxonomy): Bacteria > Pseudomonadota > Gammaproteobacteria > Burkholderiales > Burkholderiaceae_F > Duodenibacillus. The sequence continues at coordinate 3,566 of CAZHBC010000059.1, forward strand.
GATGTCCTCGAGGTCTTCTGCCTTAATTGGCGTCGTGAGGATTTTCTTACTCATAATGTAACCCCCTTGTGCGAGAGAACTTCGTAGGACAAGTCAGAATTAAAGCGAATCGTTGCGCGGCGGTGTGCCCAGCAACCTGTGGAGAGACCAACGGCTAAGCAAGAGGGGTGACGTGCGGCGTGTTCAACGTGAACAGCCATCACGGACTTCGTCCCCGTAAGGCCCTGCGGTCCAATGTTGATTTCATTTAAGCCTTCTTCGATGAGACGCTCAAATTCAGCACCTCTCGGATTCGGGTTGTGTGTACCAATCTGGCGCATAAGGGCTTTCTTACTTAAGCGGGCAGCGACTTCAACGGAACCCGCAATACCAATACCCACAAGAAGCGGTGGGCAAGCATTGATGCCGCGTTCGCAGATATTGTCAAAGATAAAGCGAACAATTCCTTCGTAGCCTTCAACGGGCATAAGGACTTTCGCGGTCCCTGGCAGTGAGCAGCCGCCCCCAGCCATATAGGCGTGAATCGTGCAGGAGTCGCCTTCGACGATGTCCCAGTCAAGCCACGGGATGCGATAGCCCGTGTTGGTTCCCGTGTTCTTCTCATCGAAGATCTGCACAGCGTTGTGGCGAAGTGGGGCTTGCTTTGTAGCTTCCTTCGTTGCGACTTCTAGAGCCTTCGGAAGTTCTCCAATGTAGGGGAAATCCGCACCGCATTCGATGAAGTATTGAATGACGCCCGTGTCTTGGCAAGAGGGAACGTTGCGCTCATCGGCAAGTTCCAAGTCGCGGAACATCGTGTCATAGAGAATGCCCGAGATTTCACTTGTCTGCTCGCTACGCAACTCCTTGAGGCGCTGTAAGACGTCATCAGGGAGGTGCTTACCGAAGTAGGCGGTAAGTCGGGTCATTGTGTCCGTTAATTGGGCTAGAGCCTCAGGATGGGACATGTGAACTCCTTTCTGCAGGTTAATTAGGGGATGTATTTTACAGAATAGATAAGGGGGTCGGAAAAGAAATACTTCTAACACATTGAAAATAGAAGTTATTTTCTAAGAAGTTGCACGAACTCTGTTCCGGTGCCAATTCCAAAACGCTTCAATGCGCCACGAGGCAGTTCAATAGCGGCTGCTGCAAGCCCTAAAGAGGGGTGTGTATCGAGGGAATTCGCTTTCATGGAATCCGTATGAAAGACTTTCCCGCTTGAATCAATAAAGACAATATCTAGGTCGATAGGTGTGTCTTTCATCCAAAAAGAGACGAATTTCGGAGGGTCGAAAAAGAAAATCATCCCTTCGTTTTCTTTTAAGGCTGTGCGGCCCATGAGGCCTCGCTCGTGTTCCTCGGGTGTACGGGAGACTTCGAGCGCAAGCGTCTCTTTCCCCATTTCTAAGTAGAGAATTTCTTTTGCGCTGCACGAAGATTCTGCGGCGAGGCCTAAAAAGAGAATGAGAGGGAAAAGAAATCGGGAAAAAAATCTACGCATAAAACGAAAACGCCCTCGCTTCACAGAAAAGAAGTGCGAGGGCGATACTATGCAAAAGGGTGCAAGAGAAATTATTTCTCAGGCTTGATGTGTGCGGCCTGCTTACCCTTCGGGCCAGTGACAACTTCAAAGGTGACCTTCTGGCCTTCCTTCAGTGTCTTGAAGCCTTCGATCTCGATAGCAGAGAAGTGAGCGAACAAGTCCTCACCGCCCTCATCGGGAGTAATAAAGCCGAAGCCCTTGGCGTCGTTAAACCATTTGACAATACCGCTTGCCATGTTTTTTCTCCTAATATCCTCCACTTGAAGACTTCCCGTGGATCAACTTGCCCACTTTGAACTAAGAAAATCTCAAGCCCGGTCGGCGCATAAAAAAGGATATGTGAGCGCACGACCGTTGGCGTCGTTGGTGTGACGAGTAGGGCAAGTCAGGGAAGACTCTGCTCTTTAAGCATCAGACAACTACACACTCTCGGCACATTAGCACCTTAGAGAGGAAATAAGCAATTCTATCTAGCGAAGAAGTTTATAAAACTGATGCAAAATTTCATCAGGTATGCAATGCTTATCCTAAAAGAGCCTATTTTTTAGGCGCAAACTTCAAGTGCTAGGTCCTCTGGCGTTAATCCTTTTTCCGTTGGGCTCAGATTGCAAGGAATTTGCCCCTAAGGAAGATACTGCTTTTCAAAAGTCTTTAAGGGAAGAAAAAGTGTTAAAGGATCTGAAAAAAAGGAAATAAAGCCAAAGTGCTGATAAAAAGAACGCGCTCGCTCGTTCTTTGCTTTCACGATCACGGCATAGGCGGCTATTTCTGAGCGCATCACTCTTTGGATGGCGTCAACAAGTAGAAATTCTCCCACGCGTTTTCCCTGGAAAGTTTTCTCCACAGCAAGACGTCCTAAAAGGACGGCTGGAATATGGGGATAGCTTGGTAGTTTTCTAGCAATCTTTTCAGGAAGTTCAGATGGCACAAAAGCAGTCGAAGAAAGTGTGTAGTATCCAATGACCTTCTCTTCTAGACGGGCAAGATAGCAACTAGCAATTCTTCGACGAATATCTTGTCCTGCCTGTTCAAGTAGGTAGGAATCTAGTTTTTCTTCCCCGCAAGAAAAATTTAATGGCCGTAGGTCTTTTGCGTACGGGAGAATCTCTATCTTATCTAGCACCCGTAGCCTCCTTGTAGCGAGCTATGGCAGCAGAAAGTGCCTTGTTCGCTTTCGGTGGATTGATTAATGCATCAGCAAAGAGTTGTTGATCTTCTAGGGAAAGCGCAATGATGTGTTCCTTTGCAATCACATCTGAGCTTGCTTTTTTGAGAACTTGAGTCAAAAAACTTGTGACGGTAATGCCTTCAATTTCTGCGGCTCTTTTTATCTGAATGTGTAATTCTTTAGGAATTCTTGCGTCTAGACGGACAGTGTTTGTAGTCGTAATGGTCATTCTTCTTCTCTCCATTTTTCATCAAGATTGTACAGCATTTTGCCGTATCCGACAGAGAGGAAACTCGTAAGGAATTTTGCAAGGAATTTGGTAGCACCAGGCGTTTTGCTGTAGTATGACGCCCTCATTCGTTGTAATACCCTTGACGTTGCTTTCGAGTTCCCCGTTTTCCACTGGCTCGGAGTTTTTTCTGTTCTTAGGTGTTTCACGAAATGTGTATGCGTGACGGAAAAGAGGATTTTCCGTCCGATTTTCGTGACTAGGCAAAATGCCTCGGAGCGAGTGACATAGGGGCATTTTCCTCCTCTTTGCCACTAAAGCAAAAGCGCCATCTTTTGTGAGCCCGATGTGTTGTTTTGCCGCATTGAGATTAGGTGAAATACAAATGAAAACCTTCTCTGCCAAGC